>JBIIRN010000165.1:0-4777 GCA_044341525.1 Sediminibacterium sp.
GGTAGTTGGCATTGTTCACTGAACTATGCTGGTTTTCATCCAGTTGAAGCCAGAGGTACGTGAGCACATCAGGTGAATTGTTATAGTAGGTAATGGTTTCTGAACCGCGCAGGGTAAAATTAGATTAGTCTAATGAGCATTTAATTTTATAGTCGGCACGTTGCTGCCAGTATTTCGGACCCGGTGCACCGCTGGCAGTCCGGTACTCATTGGGGGTGGGTAATATGGTGCCAAGTTGTTCGAACTTGTTACCGTGATTAGAACCGGGATTGTATTGCAGGTTCTGGGTAAAACTTTGGTGAGCCACCAAAAGGGAGACAAGCAAAAGAATTTTTCTCATACTAATGAATTAAAAATGATGCACGTTCAAATGCCATTTGCAAAGCCAGGGCACTGATTGCGCCCGAAAAATACAAAATATATTCTCTTCTGTTACAACGAAATAGGTGAACGGTAACAAGAGAAATGACTAAAATTATCAAAACGATCAGTAATTGGCCGATTTCGAGTCCCAAGTTAAATGCCAAAAGCCGGGGAAGGACACCGGATGAATTACCCAGCATACTCTTCAGGTAATTACTGAAACCTAATCCGTGAACACAGCCAAAAAACAAGGCAAAAAAGTAAATAACTGGAAAACGGGTCGAAAAGTTGAATTTTTTTACAAAAATATTACTGACCGCCGTGATCAGGATAGTAACCGGAATAAGGAATTCAATCCAATTTCCGGAAACATCAATAAAAGAAAGTACACTAAGGGCCAGGGTGATGGAATGTCCAATCGTAAAAGCGGTGACCAATACAAGCAGTTTTTTCCAATCCGAAAATTGATAGCGAAGGCAGAGTGCCGCCAAAAAAAGTATGTGGTCGATACCACGCCAATCTGAAATGTGCTGGAAGCCTATCTCCAGGTACAGTCCGAAATCATTCATTTGCTGATGCGCTGATTTATTTTGAAATTTGACAGATGAAACGAGCTTTAAAGATACTGATTTGGCCGCTTTGGTTATTCAGTACTTCCTTTATACACCCATTTTATGTATCTCTGATTGAAATTAGTCACAACGAGGCGGAGGCAAGGGCTGAAATCAGCATCCGCATCTTTACTGAGGACCTGGAACAGACCCTCCGAAACCAGTCTAAAACTCCCATCGACCTGGTGAACCCCAAGAATAAAACGGCAGTCGAGGCAGAACTGAGCAAATATATCCGGCAAAAACTTCTGTTAACCATCGATGGTAGGCCCTGTCAACTGGTTTACCTGGGGTATGAAATACAAAAAGAAAGTGTCTGGAGTTATTGGGAAGTAACCCAGATTAAGCAAATGAAGAATCTACAATCCGACTGCAGTTTACTCTATGATTTCGTTAACCTACAAACGAATATTTTCCATGTAAAGAAGGGGCAGAAAGAATGGAGCAAAAAATTAGATTACCCCGAAACCCGGGTGGTATTTAGTTTCTGAACCAAAGACCAAAGACTTGCTTTAGTCTCCCTCCAGTTCATTGACCTTCACCAATACCTTATCAATCCGGTGTCGGTCCATGTCAACGATTTCCATTTCGAATATTTTCCAGGTAAGTGAATCACCGGTAGAAGGAATTTTCCTTAATTCATGAATAATGAATCCTGCCAGGGTATCAAATTCCTGGTCACCCTCCATCATCCATTCTGTTTTGTCAAACTGATCCAGAAAATCATAAAAAGGGATTTGCGCATCAATCAGGTAGCTACCATCGCTGCGCCGGGTAATTTCAAAGTCTTTATCCTCCTCCTGAGGAATGTCACCTACGATAGCTTCCAGAATATCATTGAGTGTAATCAATCCCTGCACAGAGCCATATTCATCTACAATAAAACCATGGTGTATTTTGGTAGCCCTAAACTTCTCCAAAACCTGGTAAGCAGTGATACTCTCAGGAATATAAGTAGCGGGTTTCATAATTTCTTCCAGGGTTTGATCGGGTCGGGCTGTAAAAAGATCTTTTACAGATACCATTCCTTTGATCCGATCGATGCTGTTGTCACAAACGGGATAGACAGAGTGCAGTACACCTGTGAGTCCGGCTTTCACTGCTTGTATGGTTTCCCGGTTGTTGAGCCAGATGATATCAGAACGGTGGGTCATCAGGGAAGTGATGTTGCGGTCGCTGAGGTGAAAAACCCTTTCAATGATTTCCTGCTCTGCTTCTTCGATGGTTCCTTGTTCGGTTCCCTCGCTGATAATGGCCTTGATTTCTTCTTCGGTAACCTGGTTATCGTTGGATTTGATGCCAAGGATCTTCAAAATAACATGTGCTGATTTGCTCAGGAGCCAAATAAAGGGATAGGTAATTTTCAGCAGCAAGAGCATGGGACCGGCCAGGAGTTTGGCCGTTTTTTCGGGATTGCTGAGTCCGATGCGTTTGGGCACCAATTCTCCCAGAACCAGAGAAAGATAGGTAAGTACAATAACGATCAGTACTGTGGCGATTCCCTCGCTGTATGGTTGCAGCAGCGGGAAGCCGGAGAGCCATTGCTGGAGGGGGGCTTTGAAAGTATCCCCGGAATAAATACCTGTTAAGACACCAATGAGGGTAATACCGATTTGAACGGTGGAAAGGAAGCTATCGGGGTGACTTGCCAATTGAAGGGCTCTCGTGGCCTTGATATCGCCCTTGGCTGCCTGCGATTCCAGCCGCACTTTTCGGGCTGAGATCAGGGCAATTTCTGCCATTGAAAAAAGACCATTGAGCACAATCAGTGCCAATATGATAAAAATATCTGCCATGTAGGATTAGCCAAAGTTAATGAATTGCTGCAAATAGCTATCTGCCGGGCAATTCCAGGATAGCATATTTACCCGTAACTGATTCCCGGGTAGCGGGATTTAAAAATTCGGGGGTAATCATAGATACGCCATAGTTATATCCTTCATGCAGGATGCGGGTACCGGGATACTGTCGCTCTACTACTGAAACACTGTCTTTTACGGTAATAACATACTGCTTTGAACTGATTTCACTTATCCGGTGAGTGGAGGGGAAAATATAACGACTGTAAAAATACAGGGAGCGACCCGCATCGGGGCCGAAAACAATCATTTTCTCTTTGGGTAACTGGCGGCTAATTATAAAATCGGCAGCATCATTGCCCATCTGGTATTTTAGAAGCTGCGGATAAAAAGCAGTGGACAAAAATATATTTACCCCGGTAACCGTATAAATTCCCAGCCGCACCATCAGAGGTGCTTTGTCAAATCTTTTACTGATGCCTATATATAATACCGGCAAGGCCAATATTGCGAGTACCCTTACCCATGCAGCTGTTTCCGGGAAGGCCCACCAGAGTAAGGCATTGAGTGCCGCCCAAAGCAGGGTAAACAGAAGAATATGAAAATAATTGAGATAGCGGGTGAAAGCACGGTAGGATTCCTGATTGAATAACTGAAACATGAATTGACCTGTCACAATAGCCGCCAATGGAAATACTACAAAAATATAATGTGGCAATTGGTATTGACTTCTGGAAAGTACCAGGTAAGTGACAATAAATCCACCGGCAGTAATCCATTCCTGTCCCGGCTCCAGTTTTCCTTTTTGCAGAATAATTTGATAAATCCTCAGCAACAGGGAAATAGAGAATAATACGATCCAAGGCAGAAAACTCCAGAGCATGTTTTCATAGAGAAACCCGAAATAACTCATTTCATGAAAAAAGTTTTCGCCGGTGAATCGACCAAAACTTTGTGTCCAGAAATAAAAACGCAGCCCTGACTGAATGGGTATGCCATTGATCAGTTTTCCGGGTTGTAGGTCAAATTGCTGGTACAGTCCGATACACATTGGTATCAGACATATGGCAATGATCAGGATCACCAGCAGGTATTCTTTCCGGAAAAAGTGTTTCCAGTTGCGTTGTAAAATAAAATGAGGAACAAAGGCAAAGGCAGGAACCAACAAAGCAATTGGACCCTTGGTAAGCATTCCACCTGCAATGGCCAGTGAAGCGATGACCAGGTTACGAAACAGATTATTCCGATACCAAAGTCCCAACTGCCAGATACTAAGTGATACCCAACCCATCAGCATGGTATCACAACGAACATCGTGGGTGATAAGAAAAAGTGCCTGACTTGAAGCCAGTATCAAGGCACTCAAGCGAGCAATTTGCTGGTTATAGTAAAGTCTGGCTATTTGATAGGTGGATACCACCGCAAGAATTGCAAACAAGAGGGAGGGCAGTCGGAAAGCCCATAGTGTCGGTCCAAATATCCACATCGAAAATGCAGATAACCAGAAAAGCATAGGCGGCTTATCCAGATAATCTTTTCCTACATCGAAAATCTGAAGAAAGCTTTTTCGTTCTAGCATTTCCCGACTCATGCTGGCATATTGACTCGCGTCAATATCCATGATGGGTACCCAGATGAATCCCGCCATCCAGCCTAAAAAACAAATCAACATCAAGACATGAAATGCCGACCTACTATTCATGCTGCATTATTTTGAGGTGATAAGGGGCCCAATTTCCCCTGGTAAAACTTCCCCGTCAAATATCCGATACCACTTCCCAGCGCAGCTCCCCCGACAATATCCAAGGGATAATGAACGCCTGCATACACCTGAGCATACGCGATGGAGGTCGCCCAGACAAAAAGTACCCAGGTGTATCGGGACATCCATTGACGAAAAGTGAGACTAAGAAAAGTTGCCAGGGCAAAATGATTGGTGGCATGTGAGGAAGTAAAACTAAATCCGGCGCCACAGCCATCCAGAAGCAATCGAACAGATGACCT
>JBIIRN010000166.1:0-4757 GCA_044341525.1 Sediminibacterium sp.
GGGAGGAAGATCCGGTAAGATGATGCCATCTACCCCCACTGCGGCGGCGCGGGCGCAAAATCTTTCTATACCATATTGTAAAACCGGGTTGAGGTATCCCATTAGAATCACGGGCATCTCATCTCCTAATCCTCCCTGGTCAGATGGCTGGCGCAAGGAAGCGAGCTGGTCGAATAACCGGTCAATGGTCATTCCATTATTGAGCGCCGTTTCACTGCTTGCCTGAATCACGGGTCCGTCTGCCAGCGGATCACTGTAGGGCATTCCTAATTCAATCAAATCGACACCGGAATCCTGTAAGGCACGCATCACCGGTAAAGTACTGTCTAAGTGAGGATACCCGGCAGTGCAGTATACATTCAGCACATGGGATGGCTTTGTTTTGAATAGGTTGGCAATACGACTCATATTATATATTTAACATCATTTCGTGAATCTTCCCATTTCCTGCATATAAGTACCCAGGTCTTTATCACCGCGACCACTCAAGCAAACCACCACGCGGTCATTTGCAGTAAGACCCAACCGTGGTAAAACAGCAAATGCATGGGCAGTTTCCAGCGCAGGTAAGATACCTTCTGTCTTGCTAACATGAAATGCCCATTCCAGTGCTTCTGCATCGGTTGCACTTTCAAATCGGGCACGACCATTTTTATACAAGTATGCATGCAAGGGGCCAATGCCCGGATAATCGAGTCCCGCCGAGATACTATGTGGCTCTACAACCTGTCCATCATCTGTTTGCATGACCAGACTCATGCTACCATGTAAAATTCCCGGCTTACCCAGTTGAGTAGTGGCAGCACTCATGCCTGTATTTATACCATAACCCGCAGCTTCCACAGCGACCAATTGTACTTTTGGCTCTTCAATAAAATGATAAAAAGCACCGGCGGCATTACTCCCCCCGCCTACACAGGCGACAACATGGGTGGGTAATTCATTCCCCGTTTTTTCCAGTAATTGTCGTCTGATTTCTTCACTGATGATGGACTGAAAGCGGGCGACCATATCGGGATAAGGATGGGGGCCTACTACACTACCGATGATGTAATGGGTATCATCGGGGTGATTAATCCAGTCACGAATGGCTTCATTGGTAGCGTCTTTGAGGGTTCGGCTGCCGCTCATCGCGGGAATCACTTTTGCACCGAGCATTTTCATTCTGGCTACATTGGGCGCCTGTCGCTGCATATCTTTCTCACCCATATACACTATGCACTCCATCCCTTTTAAGGCACATACAGTAGCGGTGGCAACTCCATGCTGACCGGCACCGGTTTCAGCAATGATGCGTGTTTTTCCCAGTCGCCGCGCCAGCAGGATTTGTCCTACAGTATTATTGATCTTATGAGCACCGGTGTGACAAAGGTCTTCCCGCTTCAGATAGATGGTGGTTCCTATCTCAGCACTCAGTCGCTCTGAACGGAACAAAGGAGTGGGTCTTCCCACATAATCCCGCAGCAAGTCATGTAATTCCTCCCGGAATGAAGTCTCCTGCATGATTGACAGGTACTGTTCCTTCAATTCACTCACATTCCGGAACAGCATTTCCGGTATGTAGGCACCTCCGAATAGACCATAATAACCATCGGTATCAGGTTGACGCACTGCTGTTGTTACGGTTGACATATAATTAGAGTTGAATGAGATATTATTACAGATTTAAACTCAGGTTGTTTGTAATTCCTTGATAAATTGTTCGATTAAAGATAGGTCCTTGATACCTTGTGATACTTCAAAACGACTGTTAATGTCGATGGCAAAAAGATCTTTAGCTACCGAATCTCTGCTAAAACTGTGTATAATGGCAGCATCCGCCGGACCGATACCACCACTGAGAAAAAAAGGTTTACCAATAGAAAGGTTGCTCAGTAATTCCCAGTTAAACTTTTTGCCTGAACCTCCATAAGTAGAAGTGGCAGTGTCAAATAGAAACATATCAACCACCGGTTGATAATCTTTTATTTTCCAAAGCACCTGGTCATCTTCGCGCAAACGGAAAGCTTTGATCACGGAAACATATTCAGCAATTCGCTCACAGGTTTTGGGGGATTCCTCCCCATGCAATTGCACCATGCTAAGTCCCGCCTCATCTACTGTTCTAAGTATTTCTTCTGCATCGGCATTCACGAAAACTCCCACCTTATTGATGTGCTTACCCCGGATTTTTTTGAGGGTAGCCATGTCTGTAAACCGCCTGCAATAGCGGGGAGAAGGCGAATAGAAAATAAATCCTGCAAATACCACCCCCATTTCATCCAATGCCATCACCTGGTCATAAGCAGTCATCCCACACACTTTGATGCGGAAATTTTTTCTGATTGCCTGGCTATTGGGGGATGGGTTCATGACGGATTGGTAGATTGACGGGCATTTTTTAAATCGGAAGAAAAATCAAGGAATGCCTGTGCAGGATTAGGTTGTTTCATAAAATATTCCCCCATCAAAAAGCCCTGAAAACCTGCAGATTCAAGTTCTAACAGCGTTTGGATGGAATCGATGCCACTTTCTGCTATAGCGGGAATATCCTTGGGCAATTGAGCGGCCAGATCAATCGAATGTTGGAGGTTCACCTCAAAATTTTTTAGGTTACGGTTATTGATTCCTACCAGGGAAACGGACGGGTGCAGGTGGTCGAGTTCCTCTTTCGTGTGGAGTTCGAGTAATACTTCGAGTCCCATAGACCTAGCTGCAAGAGAGAGTTCTTTCACTTGTGCGGGACTCAGACAGGCGGCAATGAGCAGGATAACGGCAGCCCCATGTGCCCGGGCTTCGAGCAACTGGTATTCATCAATCATAAAATCTTTCCGCAAAACAGGAACTCCCCATTGAATTGCTACCTCCAGGTCATGCCAGCAGCCACCAAAAAACTTTTCATCCGTGAGTACTGAAATTCCGGAAGCACCGCCTGCAGCATAACTCCGGGTTGTGGTCAATACATCGGCAGCCAGATTGATATTTCCTTTACTGGGTGAGCGACGCTTAAATTCAGCAATGATTCGATTGGTAGTAGGTTCTTGCAAAGAGAACCGCATACTGGGTGGGCTGGACTGAAGAAAAGAACTTTTCTCCAATTCACTGGTGGGTATAGCAAGCTTTCGTTCTGCTACTTCCTGCCTCTTGGCTGCAATGATGGTTTCTAAAATATTCATGACTGCAGGGATATTAGCTGATGAAGGGAGTTGAGCGCAGCACCAGTTTCGAGACTTTCCACGGCATGTTGGTAGGCCTCTTCATAGTCAGCATATTCACCGGTACCCATCAATGCCATAGCTGCATTGGCCAGTACCACCGCATTCTGCGCCCAGGTACCATTGCCACTGATAATTTCTTTGAATATTGCAGCTGCTTCCTCTAATGTTTCTCCACCGGCGAGGTCATCAGCGATCACCAACCGCTTGCCCAGTTCCCTCGGTGAATAAATGCACTCGCCAGCTTCGGTAATGACTTTGGTATCATTGGTGAGCGATATTTCATCATATCCGTCTAAACTATGTATGATGGTGAAGGGACGACCACTGAATTGTAAAACATAGTTATAGATACGTGCCATCTCGAGACTATAAACTCCGATGAGTTGTGTATGCGGTGAAGCCGGATTAACTAACGGTCCGAGCATATTAAAAAAAGTACGTACCCTGAGATTTTTTCTAATCGGACCCACCACCTTGAGGGCCGGATGAAAAAGCGGGGCATGAAGGAAACAGATATTGGCTGTCTCCAATTCTTTGCGAAGCCGAACTGCATCATTCGAAAAACGATAACCCAGCTGTTCCATTACATTGGAAGAGCCGCTGATGCTGGAAGCGCCGTAGTTACCATGTTTGGCCACTTTTTTTCCCGTACCCGCGACGATAAAGCAGGCCAGCGTGGAAATATTGAACGTATTTTTCCCATCTCCCCCTGTACCGACAATGTCCATTACCTTATCACTTCCCAAATCTACCTTCACTGCAAGGGAAAGCAGGGCATCCCGAAAACCCAGCAACTCATCGATGGTGATGCTGCGCATCAGATAAACTGTAATGAATGCGGCCAGTTCACTTTCATTGTACTGACCTTCTGACATAGCCATCAGCACATCACGGGCCTGCTCGCGGGACAGTGTTTTGTGCTCAAAAAGATAATTCAGAATTTTTTTCATAAAAACGATCTATTTAATTCGTGTTGAGCCAGTTTTTCATCATTTGTAATCCCTGTGGGGTGAGGATACTTTCCGGATGGAACTGGACCCCCTGCACATCCAGTTCACGGTGGCGCAATGCCATAATATAATTTTGTTCATCACGGGCAGTTACTTCCAAACAACCGGGTAAACCTGCATCACTTACCACCCAACTATGATAACGACCTACGGAAATAGGAGACTCCATTTCCTTGAACCAATCATTTTCCCGCTGAACAGGTGCGATGACTTGAATGGGAGTAGCAACCCCATGAAATACGCGGGGAAGATTGATCAGCTCCGCACCAAAAACCTGACCAATGGCCTGGTGACCCAGGCATACACCTAATATTGATTTAGTAGCCGCATATTGTTTGATTAGTTCCAGTAAACTACCTGCTTCCTCCGGTATTCCCGGCCCGGGAGAGAGGATGATACGATCAAATTCATTGGCATCAGCCAGGTTCATCTGGTCATTTCTTACCACGATTACTTCATCGGTAGTAAGCTGCTTCACCAGGTGAACCAGGTTAAAAGTGAAAGAATCGTAATTATCAAAAACCAATATTCGTTTCATGAAGTGCCTTCG
>JBIIRN010000088.1:0-7647 GCA_044341525.1 Sediminibacterium sp.
CTGTAGGGTCTTCTTCAGTGATATCTCTCAGTGCGGCAATATCAGTATGGCGCATCAGTGCATTGTCATCAATATTCATCTTGCAATCCACAGCAATGATTTTATCATCACTGGTTTTGAAAAGCGGATTGATTTCCAGCATGCCACAATCGAGCGCTACATAGGCATTATATAATTGGGTAACGAACTTTACACAACTTTTGAAGGCCTCTCCGCTGAGACCGAGATTAAAAGCTATTTTTCTTGCCTGAAAACCCTGCAATCCACCACCCGGATGAACCCACTCTTTAAAGATTTTCTCGGGGGTTTTGTGTGCCACTTCTTCAATATCCATCCCCCCCTCTGTACTATACATTACTACATTCATGCCTTTTGCACGATCCAGGAGAATGGAAAGGTAGAATTCCTTTACCGGCGATGCGCCCGGATAGTAAACATCCTGGGCAATGAGAATCTTGTTGACTTTTTTTCCTGCCGCTCCGGTTTGTATCGTAACCAGGGTACCACCCAACAGGTTTTTAGCAATCTGGGAAACATCCTCCAGGCTTTTGGCTACGGCAACACCTCTTTGTTCCGTACCGGCAATTTTTCCCTTTCCACGTCCTCCGGCATGAATCTGCGCCTTAATTACGGCAAAATTGTTTCCGGTTTGTGTTTTTAACTGCCGATAGGCTTCCTCTGCTGCCATAACATTGTCTACGGCGATGCCTTCCTGAACGGGCACCTGGTATTTCTTGAGTAATTCTTTTGCCTGGTATTCGTGGAGGTTCATGGAAAAAATTTTGGCGAAGATAATACAATCGTTCACTCTACGTACCCCTTTTAAAACCTTGCTAACATTTTTTTTGATATTTTTACACCTTATCAGTATTCAACCACTCAAATTTTAAAAAACTCTTTATGAAATCTAAGCTTTTTACGCTGGCATCCCTGGTTTTGACTGCCGGCATCTTTTCTTTTATGCCCGCTCCCGTTAAGCAATACGCAGACCTGACCGTTAACACCGAGAAAAGCCGTGTTGACTTTGTTGGGTCAAAAAAATCTGATTTTCACACTGGTGTTGTTCCTATCAAAAGCGGAACTGTAGCTGTTACAGGTGGAAAACTGACCGGTGGAAAATTCGTGATGGATCTTTCTGCACTGAAAGTGACAGACGCCGCTGGAGATCGTTTGGCAGGTCACCTGAAATCAGCTGAGATTCTGGATGTAGCTAAATTTCCAGAGGCAGTATTCGAAATCACTTCAGTAAATTATAGCTCTGATAATGCAGCTAATATTACCGGTAACCTGACTTTTCATGGAACTACCTTGCCGATATCTTTTTCTGCCAATATTCGTAATTCTGATGACAAAGGATTCTTTGCACAGGCATTTTTCGGTATGGACAGAACCCTGTTCGGAGTGAAATATGGTGTTGGTGCGGTTTCCAACGATGTGCAACTCGCTATTCACCTTTTTGCCAAATAATCGGTGACCCATTTTTATCGTTTGCACCCGCCAATCGGCGGGTGTTTTTTTTCAGTATTTACCTTAATTTGTTATCAAATCATACTTTATGTCAGCCCTTCTGTTAAAAGATCAGCCGGAAATTGAAATGATACCTGGATATTTTGTTCGCTTTATTCATACCGAGAACATGACCTTGTCCTTTTTGCAGGTCCGAGCCGGAGCAACCTTGCCGGAACATGATCATCCCCATGAACAGGTCTCGATGGTACAGGAGGGGGAATTTGAACTGACAGTTGCGGGGAATCCCATTCGTTTAAAACCAGGGCAGGTTTTGGTGATTCCCTCCGGGGTTCGACACTCAGGCAGGGCCATCACTGATTGCCAACTGCTGGATGTATTTAACCCGGTGAGAGAAGATTATCGTGCCTTATCAGAAAAGGCTGCAGCCAACCAATAGCAGATTATTTTTCCGCATGGAGCTTTTCAATCGCTGCCGTTAACCGGGGCACCACTTCAAAAAGGTCGCCCACAATTCCGTAATCAGCTGCCTTGAAGAAAGGAGCTTCCGGATCTTTATTGATTACAACAATTACCTTACTTCTGTTGACACCTGCCAGGTGCTGAATCGCACCAGAAATACCCAGCGCAAAATATAAGTTGGGGGCAATTTGTACCCCTGTTTGTCCCACATGCTCGTGGTGAGGTCTCCAATGAGCATCCCCCACCGGACGGCTACAGGCGGTACCTGCTTTCAAAACACGGGCAAGATCCAGCAATACTCCCCAGTGCTCAGGGCCCTTCATTCCACGACCTCCACTGACTACCACATCGGCTTCTGTCAGTGGAACTTCCCCTTCTGTCTTTTGAACGGAGGTCACTTTTCGGGAAGATGCAGGAACCGAAATGGATAATTTCTCTACCTGCGCTTCACCACCTACCGGGGCAATACTTACACTATTAGCTTGAAGAGTTATTATTTTTTTGCTGGTTAGAATTGAAACATGGGCAAAGGCCTTTCCGGAAAAAACGGTCTTTTTTACAGTAAAGCCGTTGGTCGTGTCTGGCAATGCACAAGCACCCGATACCAATCCTGCCCCTAATTTCGCAGATAGACCCGGTGCAACTGCTTTGGCAGTGGGATTATTTCCAAAAACTATAAGATCTGCACCGGTGGCTTCAACAGCAGCGGCAATCACTTGAATGTATACTTTTGGATCGAGTACTGAAAGGGCTGCCTCATCTACCTGGTATACCTTGGCTGCTCCGAAATTCCCCAAAGCATTTAAAGAATCAGCACAACTTCCTAATACCAATACGGCTGATTCAGTATTCAACTGACGAGCAATTGCACTGCCATAACTGATTACAGCATTAGAAGATTTTTTGAGATGACCATCTTGCAGGTCGGCTATGATTAAAACTGACATATTGTTTTTTTGTTCGGGTTATAAAACTTTTGCTTCTTCATGTAACAAACGAATCAGTTCTTCCGGTTGATCGGCACTGACCAGTTTTACACCTGCCTTGGGTGCGGGTAACTCATATTGAATAACTGCAGTAAGAGGGGCCACCGCCTCGGGCGTAATGACATGCAAGGGCTTAGTTCTTGCTCCCATGATTCCCCGCATGTTGGGGATGCGCTGCTCCGCTACTCCTTTCTGGCAACTAATCACGGCGGGAAGCGGGCAGCTCAGCGTTTCTTCCCCACCTTCAATTTCCCGGGTAACAGAGCAATCTCCAGACCCTAATTCAAATTTTGTAGCCAGTGAAACGTAATCAGCTCCGATTAATTCCGCTAACATTCCTCCCAATACGCCATTGTTGGTATCGATGGCTTCCTTACCCGTAAAAACAAGATCATATTGCTGCTGTCGGCAAAGTGCCGCCAAATGAGCGGCAATGGTAAAGCTGTCTCGGCTTTCAGTATCTATCCGGAAGGCCTCATCACCACCCAACGCCAGGGCCTTTCTCAAAATGGCATCTACTTCTGCACCACCCGCAGTAACCAGGTGGATGACTGTGGCAGCATCTTTTTCTTTTAATTCAATGGCACGTACTAACGCATACCACTCATCATACGGATTGATAATCCATTGCACATCTGATTCATCAAAGCGAGTGTTATTGTCGGTAAATGCAATGCGGGAAGTGGTGTCCGGCGTTCTACTAATGCAAACAAGTATCTTCATATTGGCAAGAGATAATAATGGTAGTTAGAAAAAATGGTTGTTTATGCAACTATACAAAGTTAGGAAGGAAAAGCATAGGGCTAACAAGTGAATAGTTAAATTTTTTCACACCCCGGTTATCCCGGGAAAATGGCGGCTTATCTTTGGGTATGAACCGGATGGAAAAACTGTTGGCATTTCTGGCAGATCAACCCCAGGATCCTTTTTTGCGCCATGCATTGGCACTGGAATACCAAAAAGCAGATCGCTGGGAGGAAGCCATTGAAATCTGGGAAAAATTATTGTCGGAAGTCCCTGGTTATGTAGGGTCATATTATCACCTGGCAGGCGCTTTGGTACGGCAAAATCAGTCCGAAAAAGCCATTCAGTGGTATGAAAAGGGAATGGCAGCCGCCCGGAAGGCCGGTGATACCCATGCCTTCAATGAACTCAGGTCAGCTTATGATGCGTTGACCGATAGCTAAGAAGAATTGAAACAACGGAAGTTTAGCTGCCTCGGGATCCTCCGGTTTTGATCATTTTCTTACCCCCACCGCTGCTTTTAGCAGCTCCGGGTTTTGGGATAAACCGGGAATTCTGAGCACCCTGTGCATGTCCTTTCTTGCCTGATTTGTTGCTGTTCTTGTTATTAACTGGTAAACCCATAGATTCTATTTATGGTTAAGGTACAAAATATTTTAGAATCCGGGACGATTGCTTTTATTCTCCTAACCTCATTGTCATCTCTGAATCAATTTTTTTGAAAAGATGATAGGGCTTGTAGGATCGCCACTCGGGTAAATCTTGTAATTCCATGAAATAATGGAGTTTTTTTCGGAGGAAGTCCTGCTGAGTGGCTACCGGCATATTCAAAATGGTAATCCAGCCATTCTCATCCTTCAACTCTTCCGCCCATTCTCTGTAATATTCATTGTCACTGCTGTGAAAGTTTAGTACATTTTCTGCTATGAAGATAAATTTAGTCAGTCCCTGTTTCATCAGTTCATCCCCAACTTCTCTTTTCAGCATCATGATGTCATTTTCTATGGCGTCATTCCATTCCCCAATCAGTTCCACCACACAAAAGTTCAATTCGTAGTCAACATAAATGATTTTGAGGTACAGGGTCCTGCTGCCAAAATCATCCCACTGCGGATGAATGAAGTAATTGTAAATGGTCTGGGAAAATTCAAACTCGCTGTAGGTTCTGCCATAAAAGGGCGAGCGTTTGTCCTCTTCAGATATATACAGATGCCTCCAGTTATAATAAGGCTCTATTTCGTGCATAACATGTCTTAATGACTATGGCCGGCTGCTTCTATGGCCCGCTTAACGCTACCATGCTTGAGCAACAGGTCTTTTGCCTCTTCATAATCTTTGATTCCTAATCCTTCCATTACCATTTTAACTCCCCTGTCGACCAGTTTAACATTGCTGAGTTGCATGTTGACCATCTTATTATCTTCTACTCGCCCGAGTTGAATCATGACAGAAGTTGAAATCATGTTCAGCACCAGTTTTTGGGCAGTTCCACTTTTCATACGGGTACTGCCGGTTATGAATTCAGGTCCAACTACAATTTCAACCGGATAGTCAGCTTCTCTCGAAACCGGTGCATTCGGATTACAGCTGATACTTCCTGTAATAATGCCTTTCCTTCTGCATTGTTTCAATGCACCAATTACATAAGGTGTACTTCCGCTGGCAGCCAATCCTACCACCACATCTTTATCACTCACAAAGTGTTTCATCAGATCATTCCATCCTTCATCAAGATTGTCTTCTGCGAATTCCACGGCTGTGGTAATGGCTTTGTCACCTCCGGCGATGATTCCGATTACCAGTCCATAAGGCACCCCAAAAGTAGGTGGGCACTCACTGGCATCGACAATGCCCAGTCTACCGCTGGTGCCGGCACCAATATAAAATAACCTTCCGCCGGCAAGCATTTTATCACTGATAGCTAATACCAGTTTTTCAATCTGCGGGATAGCTTTTTCAACAGCATCCGGTACGGTTTTGTCTTCTTGGTTGATGTTATTGAGTAATTCTGCTACCGACATTTTTTCCAGGTGTCGGTAAAGGGAAGATTGCTCAGTAAATCGGATAAACTCTTTCATAAACCTATGTATGATATTCAACAAGTCCCTGCAGAGGGGTTTTAATGATCTTCCCCAGCTTCAGTTCATAGTGTTTGCAAAGTTCCTGTAAAACATCTTTGAAACCAAAAGCAATACTACCGGTGAAGTGTATGGGTACTGACCTGATTTCCCTGTAAGAAAAAAGGTGCTGATGAAAAAAATCACGGAACCCGTCTTCCAGAATATTTTCTACCATGTAATGACCCCTGTTTTCGGCTAAAAATATGGCCAGCGAAGCAAGGTAACGATTAGCCAGTGGTTTTTTATAAACACATTCTAAAATGTCGGCTCTTTGTTGATGGAAGCGTCGTTCAAAAGCTGTTCGAAGCGCATCTTCCATGGTATCGTACAAGTAATATTGAACTAATTTTTTTCCTAAATAGGCACCGCTTCCTTCATCTCCCAAAATATAGCCGATACCCGGACTGTTCCGAATAATTTTTTTACCATTAAAATAGCAGGAATTGGATCCGGTTCCCAAAATACAAGCGATGCCCTTTTCTCTCCCACAAAGTGCCCGTGCTGCACCCAGCATATCAGTTGACACTTCCAAAGCGGCTTTTTTAAATTGCCGGCGCAATACCTGTTTTAATATCTTTTGATTGGCAGGAAGGCTGAGCCCCGTTCCGTAAAAATGAACGGCCTCGATTTCTGCACCCTTCAGTTGAGGTATAACCTTATTTTGCAGTAGTGCGGTTATCTCATCCGGGGACAAAAAATAGGGACTGATACCCTGGGTAGTAAATTTCTTTGCCTTTTGGCCACCCAACAGTATCCAGTCGCATTTGGTAGCTCCGCTATCTGCAATCAGTTGTGCCTGCATGAGTAGAAAAAATTAATTGCTGCCTGATAGGGGGATAAAAATCGGCTTTCAATAATTATAAGGATATTTGCACCCCCATCGTTCTGCAAAGAACCATTATTTATGTCAAGTAAAAAAATACAGGTTGCCCTTCCGCTGCTGCTGGCAGTGGTAATGATGTTGGGCATGTTCATAGGATATCAACTCCGTTCCCGAACAGGTAATGCGCCTATCTTATCTACCGGGAAGCAATCCTCCCTTCCTGAACTTATTCGCCTGGTCAGAGAAAAATATGTAGATCAGGTTTCTGCTGATAGCATCGATCAACTTGTCAGTAATGAATTGCTAAGTCACCTCGATCCACACTCGGTTTGGATGTCTCGCTCCGACCTTCTGGAAGCAGAGGACGAAATGAATGAGTCTTTTCAGGGGATAGGAATTGAATTTCAGGTACTGAAAGATTCTGTTCACGTAATGCAAGTCATTCCGGGTGCTCCTGCTGCCCAGGCAGGATTACTAACAGGAGATATACTGTTACTCGTCAATGATACTATCCGTTTATCCGGCCAAAAACGAACCCCTGCTGAGGTTAGAAAATTATTGAGGAGTCAACCGACCGAAAATCTTCGCCTGACTCTACTGCGCAATGGTCAAACCCGCGTTACCAAGCTCACAAAAGGGAATGTTCCTTTACCCGCAGTAGACGCTGCATTCATGCTGGCTTCCGCCACCGGCTATATTCACATGAATAAGTTTGCCAACCGCACTTATGAAGAGTTCATGCAGCAAATGGAGAAACTGAAGAAACAGGGTATGAAGCAGTTGGTGCTGGACTTAAGAGGGAATGGGGGAGGTTTGATGAAAGAGGCCATCGATATCGCAGATGAATTTCTTTCCGATGATAAATTAATTGTCTACACGGAAGGCCAGCATTCCCCTAAAACCACCTACAAAGCAAGCAGATTGGGCATCTTTGAAGAGGGGGCTCTCGTAGTATTAATTGATGAGACTTCCGCTTCTGCCAGTGAAGTACTGGCAGGCGCCTTGCAGGATTGGGACAGGGCCACTATTGTGGGAAGAAGGAGTT
>JBIIRN010000078.1:0-8307 GCA_044341525.1 Sediminibacterium sp.
AACAATTTAATCTGAGCTCGGGCAATGCTGTTCGTCTAACTACTGCCCGATATTTTACCCCACTGGGAAGAAACATACAAAGACCTTATGTGGGAAGACAAATGGAAGGGGAAGACAATGACCCCCACAGAATGCTCGAAATGATGTCTGATGAAAATGACACCACCCGGCAAAATGGCAAGGTCTATACTACGCCTGCCGGAAAAAAATTATATGGGGGTGGCGGAATACATCCTACCGTCAAAGTGGACTGGGATTCTTCTTCGATCAGTCCTGCCTTGGTAGAGATGCTCTATAAAAATACCCTGAACCGATTGGTTTATGATATTTATCGAAAAAATCGCAGCACCATCGATACCCTGCCGACTGCAGTGCGTGTGGGTGAATTCATTCAGCCGGGAGCAACTTTTCAGGCAATGATACAATCAGCTGCCGCTGGAGATGGAATTCAGATAAAAAATATCACCCCTGCCCAGGAGAAATTTCTGCAGCAGCGTTGCAGTATGTTATTGGCGCGTCAGCGCTTTCAACAACAAGGGTTTTATGAAGTGGCAGCTCAGTTTGATCCTGCCATCCGGAAGTCCCTCGAAGTGATTAAATAAGTAATAACGGGTAAGCATAAATTCCTATTTTAGTGAAAAGTTTGCCCTATGAAGTTGCGACTGTTCGCATCTGCACTCCTGCTGTGTGCACTCCCTTTTTTTTCTTCCGCTGCTGATACTACTATTGCCATTATTCCTGAGCCCGTTTCTTTACAGGTAGGGAAGGGGAATTATAAATTGCCCGCAGCAGTATCCATTTCTGCTCCGGTTACTGCCGAAGCGGGCTGGGTAGTTCGTGCATTTTCGGAGAGATGGCAGAAAGCCACCGGTAGAAAAATTTCCCGAACCAACACTAGTCAGGCATCCATCCGGTTGCTCAATGAGCCGATCTCAGGTAATTTGCTTGGTAAGGAAGGGTACCGCCTGGTGGTCAACCAAAAGGGAATTGAAATCTCTGCTGAAAGTCCTGCCGGATGGTTTTACGGAATTCAAACCCTGTTTCAACTATTGCCCGTTGATATAGAGCGGTCTCAACCGAAAGAATCAGTTGACTGGAAGGTACCTTATGTGACCATTGTAGATAAACCCCGTTTTGGCTGGCGAGGTTTGATGCTGGATGTATCTCGCCACTTTTTTACCAAACAGGAGGTGAAGCAATTCATTGATGACATGGTTCGGTATAAATACAATGTATTGCATTTTCACCTGACCGATGACCAGGGCTGGCGAATCGAAATCAAAGGTTGGCCACAGCTCACTGAGAAAGGTGCCTGGAATGTAAAAAAACAAGGATATTTTGGCAGTTTCCCTCCTCCCGGAAAAGAGGAGAAGCGAGATCAGGGCGGTTTTTATACACAGAACGATATTCGGGAATTAGTTCAATATGCCAAAGAACGCTTTGTTGATATATTACCGGAAGTAGATGTACCCGGACATAGTCTGGCAGCAGTGGTTTCTTATCCGAACCTCTCCGGTACACCGGAATTGGCAGCCACCTATCAGGTAAATTCAGGTGAAAATTTTATGGATTGGTCGAAGGGGAATCCCCCCACTGCTTTGGTCAACAATACCCTTTCGCCCGTAAAAGATACCGTTTATCAGTTCTTATCTGATGTAGTTACTCAATT
The DNA here is from genome assembly GCA_044341525.1 of Sediminibacterium sp. Lineage (GTDB taxonomy): Bacteria > Bacteroidota > Bacteroidia > Chitinophagales > Chitinophagaceae > Sediminibacterium. The sequence goes on from JBIIRN010000078.1 coordinate 1,670, forward strand.
GGCTCAGTTATTTCCTTTCCCTTACCTGCATACCGGTGGTGATGAATGCCCCAAAAATTATTGGGAAAAAGACCCCGCAGTTCAAGCGTTGATGAAAAGGGAGGGATTAAAAAATATGGATGAGGTTCAGAGTTATTTTGAAAAAAGACTCGAAAAGATTGTTCGTGCACAGGGAAAGAAAATGATCGGTTGGGATGAGATTTTGCATGGCGGTTTGGCCCCCGGTGCTGCGGTAATGAGCTGGCAGGGCATGAAAGGTGGAATCGAAGCAGCCCGGCAGCAGCATGAAGTGGTAATGACGCCTACCACTTTTGCTTACCTGGATTATATGCAGGGCGACGCAGCCACAGAACCAGAGGTCTATGCTACCCTTCGTTTAAAAAAGACCTACGAATTTGAGCCCTTGCCCTCAGGAATAGATCCTCAATGGATCAAGGGTGGGCAAGGGAATGTATGGACAGAGCAAATTTATAATTACCGGTACCTTCAATATATGGTGTGGCCCCGTGCTGTCTCGTTGGCAGAAACTTTCTGGTCACCCGCCGAGAAAAAGAACTGGAATCATTTTACCAATAAACTGGAACAGCACCTGGTCAGATATGACCTGGCTGAAAAAAAATATGCTTCCTGCCACAAGGATGCCATCATTGATGCTTCCTTATCCAAAGAGGGCCGGTTGCAGGTTGATCTAAGTACTGAGGTTAATGGACTGGATATTTATTATTCCTTTGATAATACTTTCCCGGATTACTTCTATCCCGTGTATAAGGGAGGCCCCTTATATCCCCCTGCCGAGTGCACGATGATACGGGTAGTAACTTATAGAGGAAAGCAGCAGGTAGGAAAAATGATTACAATCACCCGGGAAGAATTGATGAATAGGGCGAAAGAGAAGCGGAGTAATTAGTATTAAAAAGTTATTGACATCATGGGGAAGAGTACTTTTTCGGTTATTTTGATAATTGATTAACTTACCTCCTGACAAAAACCTGGCTCATGGGTCCTGTTGCAATGATTACGCTCCTGGTCGCCGCGATTGTTTTTTCGGCAGGGGGAATTTTAGTAGGGAAATTTTTAGTGAAGGGATCTCATAATCCACAAAAAGGAGAGCCTTATGAATGTGGTATACCTACTGAAACATCTCCCTGGCAACAATTTGCAGTAGGTTATTATCTGTTTGCCTTGCTGTTTTTAATTTTTGATGTTGAATTGGTTTTTCTATTTCCCTGGGCAGTGGTGGTAAAAGAACTGGGAATAACTGCATTGTTCGAAGCAGGCATTTTTATCTTTATTTTATTTATCGGATTCCTGTACGCCCATAAAAAAGGAGCTTTAGAATGGAAGTAAATCAATTAAATAAGGATTCAACCTCCGGATTTCCGGGACAAGTTATCGATATGCCCGGAGGGGGAGTGGTGGCGGCCGGTTTTCAAGACCTCATCAATTGGGCCCGATCTAACTCACTCTGGCCTTTGACTTTTGCAACCAGTTGCTGCGGCATCGAAATGATGTCAACGGCCGCAGCTAAGTACGACTTTGCCCGATTTGGTTTCGAAGTTGCCCGGGCCACACCCCGTCAAGCCGATGTGATTATCATTGCCGGTACCATCGTTAATAAGATGGCTCCCGTTTTGAAAAGATTGTATGACCAGATGGCAGACCCCAAGTACGTTATAGCCATGGGTGCCTGTGCGATAAGTGGGGGTCCCTTCTTTTATAATACCTACTCTGTAGTAAAGGGGGCTGACCACGTGATTCCGGTAGATGTTTACATTCCCGGTTGTCCGCCCCGGCCAGAAGCTCTCCTGCATGCTCTCTTGACCCTTCAGGAAAAAATCAAATCGGGTCTCACCCGGGAACAGATTCGCCAATCCAATAACACCCTATCCTGATAAGATGACAAAAGAGGAGTTCAAATTGCGATTATTGGAGATAGAGCCTGCTGCAGTTATCGATGAAACAGGGGAATGGCTCGGAATGCAGGTTTCTTCTGAACAATGGAAAGACCTGGCAATTCGTTTGCGAAAAGGCCCCCCTGCAATGGATTTCCTCTTTTGTATTACCTGTGTGGATTGGAAAACTCATCTGATGATGGTTTATCACCTCCGTAATTCACATTCTGATGAGACACTGGTGGTACGAGTACAACTCGATAGAGAGAAACCTGAATTGGATACGGTTTGTGATATCTGGCGCACAGCCGAATTTCATGAACGGGAAGTATTTGAAATGTTTGGTGTGTACTTTATTGGTCATCCTGATTTGCGCAAACTAATTCTGCCTGATGATTTTGAAGGTTTTCCGATGCGGAAAGATTTTGAAGATCCTGTTAACATGATTAAGCTTTAAACATAACATGTACGCCGAAACACATATACTATCATCTTCTGAGACTAACCCTCAACTCAAAGAAGGTCAGTTAGTAATCAATGTGGGTCCTCAACACCCTGCTACACACGGGGTATTACACCTGGTTATTACACTGGAAGGAGAAACTATTATAAAAATTGAACCCCATCTGGGATATATCCATCGTTCCATCGAAAAAATGTCGGAGAGTCTCTCTTATCGTCAATTTATTTATGTGACCAGCCGAATGGACTATCTCTCCGCACATATCAATAACCTGGCTTGTGCACTCTGTGTAGAAAAAGGAATGCAGGTAGAAGTACCTCCAAGGGCACAGGTGATTCGTATCATCATGAGCGAATTGACACGTATTGCTTCCCATGAATTATGGATTGGAGCCATGGCCATGGATCTGGGTGCAATGACACCCTTCTTCTATACTTTTAGAGAAAGGGAAACCATCAATGATATCATGGAACAAACCTGTGGGGCCAGATTAACCATGAACTATATGGTTCCCGGTGGTGTGATGTATGACCTTCATTCCGAATTTGTCACGAGGGTAAAATCCTTTATTGCGCAATTCAAGAATAAAGTCACTGAATTAGAAGACCTGGTAACCAATAATGTCATATTTCGCAACAGAACAGAAGGCATTGGAATTCTTTCTAAAGAAGACGCGATTTCTTTTGGTTGCACCGGTCCAGTGGCCCGCGCCAGTGGAGTGGGAGGCGATATCAGAAAGAAATTTCCTTACTCGGGATATGAGCAAGTGGATTTCGAGCAATGTCTCCACGATGCCGGTGATTCCTTCGCCCGCTACATTGTTCGCATCCGGGAAATGTACCAGTCTATTCGCATTATCGAACAATTGATCGATCAGATACCTGAAGGCGATTTTCAGGCAAAAACCAAAGCAGTAATCAAATTGCCGAAAGGAGAATTTTATACATATGTTGAAACGGCCCGGGGAGAATTAGGGGTATACATCATCAGTGAAGGAGGTACGACCCCTTATCGGATAAAATATCGTTCTCCCGGCTTCTCTAACCTTTCTGCGCTTGACCACATGGCACGTGGAAGTAAAATTGGGGACTTAATGGCCACTATGGGCACACTTGACCTAGTAATACCCGATATTGACAGATAAACCAAATAACCAGATAATCATTAAGAAAAGTATAAAGTCAGTTAGCGAATTATATGTTTAGTTTTCAACAATGGGCCGGTCAAATACATTCCTTCCTTTTGGAAAAGGCAGGTGCCTATGCCTTATTGATCGAATGTATCATCATTGGGTTGCTGGCTATTACCTTTTTTGCTCTTCTCGGACTGATATTGGTATTAATGGAAAGGAAAGTGGCTGCCCATATCCAGATTCGCTTGGGACCCAACCGGGTTGGCCCCGGAGGTATGTTACAAACTGTTGCCGATACTTTGAAATTGTTGATGAAAGAAGGTTTGGTTCCCCGATTGGCCGATAAATTTCTTTTTAACCTGGCACCCTTTCTGGTAATGATGGTGGCCATGTTACTTCTGGCGCCCATAGCATTCGCTCGTGGCATACAGATATGGGATATCAATATCGGTGTCTTATATCTGTCAGCCATTTCTTCTGTATCTGTAATTGGTGTAATGATGGCTGGCTGGTCAAGTAACAACAAATTCGCCCTCCTGGGTGCCATGCGAAGCGGTGCACAAATAGTAAGCTACGAATTATCTGCCGGCTTCTCTGTTCTTTGCATCGTTGTTCTAAGTGGAAGTTTACAGGTATCTGATATTATTGTCTCACAAGAATCCGGCTGGTGGTTGTTTCGGGGTCATATTCCTGTTATCATTGCTTTCGTTATTTATATTATCGCTGTAACGGCTGAAACCAATCGCGCACCATTCGATCTCGCAGAGGCAGAGTCGGAATTGACCGCAGGTTTTCACACAGAATATTCAGGGATGCGATTCGCCTTGTTCTTCCTCGCAGAATACATCAACATATTTATTGTATGTGCGCTGGGAGCAACTTTATTTTTAGGCGGCTGGATGCCCTTACACATCGCTCACTGGGATTCTTTCAACCACCTAATGGATTGGATTCCCTCTTCCATCTGGTTTATGGGAAAAACTTTCTTCCTGATTTTTTTGATTATGTGGTTTAGATGGACTTTCCCGCGCTTGCGGGTAGATCAGTTGCTCAACCTCGAGTGGAAATATCTTTTGCCCATCGGGTTATTCAACTTATTATTGGTTACCTGGATTGCCATTAAAGGTTGGCATTTTTAAACAATGTAGTTATGTTTATTAAAGAATACATCAAAGAGGTTTATCACGGAGTTAGCTCATTGCTGAAAGGCATGAAGAAAACCGGCTATTATTTCTTCCATCCCTCAGAGATCATCACCCAGCAATATCCTGATAACCGCCATGAACTCAAACTACCTGAAAGATTCAGGGGTGAAGTAGTGATGGCACATGATCAAAATAATGAACACGCCTGCACCGGTTGTACTGCCTGTGAATTGGCTTGTCCCAATGGAACCATCAAGATTATTACCAAGATGGACATGACTCCGGAAGGGAAAAAGAAAAAAGCACTGGATACTTTTATTTATCACCTGGAACTATGTACCATGTGTAACCTTTGTATTGAAGCTTGTCCGACCGACGCCATTCAAATGGCGCAGACATTTGAACACAGTGTTTATGACAGAAACCAACTGACAAAAAAATTAAATCAACCCAATTCAAAGATCAGGGAGGGAGTAGAATGATGCAAGGATCTACCATAATGTTTTATGTGATATCAGCTTTTTTACTGGTCACTGCCATACTATCCGTTACCAGTAAACAGATTTTTCGGGCAGCCATCTGGCTGTTATTTTCCTTGTTGGGGGTATCTGCAATTTACTTTTGGCTCGATTTGAATTTCCTTGCCGCAGTGCAAATTGTAGTATATGTGGGCGGCATAGTTGTGTTGATTATTTTCTCTGTTTTTCTCACCCGCGGAACCGGTCAAGAACTTCCGACACTTCAGAATAAAAGATTGTATCTCTCTTTGTTATCAGTAGTTGGCGGATTCACATTTGCTTCCTGGTGTCTTTGGAAATTTGGATATCAAAATACTGCCTCGGATGCGCCTGCAGTTGAAATGAAAACCATCGGGCGACAGATGTTATCTATTGATAAAGGCGGCTATGCATTGCCTTTTGAAATGGCAAGCATCTTTCTCCTGGCGGCCATGATTGCCTGTATTGCAATTGCAATGAAAATCGCAGGAACACCCAGTAATCATCAAAAAAACTAAGTTAATCATATGCAGAATGTTCCACTTTTACATGTGTTGATAGTTAGTGCTGCATTGTTCTTTATTGGTATGTACGGCATGTTCACCCGTCGTAACCTGATCACACTGCTGATGTCACTGGAATTAATGCTGAATAGCGTTAATATAAATCTCGCTGCTTTCCAGCGATACCTTTATCCACAACAGACGGAAGGTCTATTTCTCTCTTTGTTCATTATTATCATTGCAGCCGGAGAGGCTGCGATCGCTATTGCCATTATCATTCATCTCTATCGTACATATCATTCCGTAGATGTCGAAGATGCAACCGAAATGAAATATTGACCATGTTCAATTCAACAAACATTGCAACCTTATTATTACTGCCACTGGCTAGTTTCATAGTGCTGGGAATCGGTAGTCGTCGATTGAAGCAACCTTGGTCCGGTTGGATTGCAACGCTGGTGATGGTGATTAGCGCAGGTATTGCTGTATTTCAGGGAGTAGCCTATTTTAATTTACACCATGCTTCCGGAGTTCCTGCAGCATACGAAACCGTCTTTCGTTTCCCCTGGTTGGTATTCAATGAAAAATTGAGTATTGATATCACTTGGGTGATTGATCCTTTAACGGTAATGATGCTGGTGGTAGTTACTTTTGTTTCTGCCATGGTACATGTATTCAGTTTAGCATACATGAAAGGAGAAGAACGATATACTACCTATTTTGCTTTTTTGGGGTTGTTTACTTTCTCGATGTTAGGATTGGTATTGTCAGGAAATCTCTTTCAAATCTATATCTGCTGGGAATTAGTTGGTGTCTCTTCCTTCCTGCTTATTGGTTATTATTTTACTAAACCCTCAGCTATTGCTGCTGCTAAAAAGGCCTTTATCGTTACACGTTTTGCAGATCTTGGTTTTCTGATTGGCATTCTCGTCATCTCCTATTATGGGGAATCATTAGATATAGGTACTTTATTGGAAAGACTGGGTAATTCGTCAGATGCTCGATT
>JBIIRN010000168.1:0-4736 GCA_044341525.1 Sediminibacterium sp.
CGAGAAGATTGAGTGAAAGTCTGTTTACTGCCCCCCATTTTTACCTGACTATGTCTATTGATATGGATGCAGCAGTGGCGGCCAGAACCCGTCTCAATGAAAATGCTGCGGTGAAAATCAGCTTCAATGATATGGTGGTGAAGGCCACTGCACTGGCATTGAGACAACATCCGAAAGTGAACAGCAGCTGGTTAGGGGATACCATTCGTTTCAATCACCACATAAACATTGGCGTAGCAGTGGCGGTAGAGGAAGGATTGCTGGTTCCGGTGGTACGATTTGCTGATGGCAAGTCATTGACCGCCATCGGTTCAGAGGTAAAAACATTTGCTCAAAAGGCAAAGGATAAAAAATTACAGCCTGCTGATTGGGAGGGAAGTACGTTTACTATCTCTAATCTTGGTATGTTCGGCATTGATCAGTTCACTGCTATCATTAATCCACCCGATGCCTGTATTTTGGCGGTAGGAGGAATCTCTCAGGAACCCGTGGTGAAAAATGGACAGATAGTGCCTGGTCATGTGATGAAAGTAACGCTTAGTTGCGATCATCGGGTGGTAGACGGTGCTACCGGTGCTGCCTTCCTTCAAACGCTGAAAGGTTTGTTAGAAGAGCCACTCCGCATGTTGCTTTAAACGATTCTCTACAACTTTACCATTTAATTATAGTCCCTGCCTAACGGCGGGGACGTTTTTTTGTGGAACTTGTTCCTGAAATCCTTCCCATGAAGCGATTATTGATTTCGGGTATCGCCTGTTTCACTTTTTTTTCCAGTAGGGGTCAAGGCCTCATCGTGAATGGAAACTTTGAAGATAGGAACACATGCGTTGAGTTTTTATCTACTTGCGCCCCTGAGGGATGGTTTAGATTTCCCTATGTTAAGTTACAACTCACTCACAACGAAAGATTGGCTGCCGGAATGCACCAAGAGAGCTTGATCATGGAACATCGTTCCCGGGGTATTCCCGGAAGAACCTATCTCTATACCCGACTAATTTGTCGTACTGAACCGGGGCGAATGTACCGGTTCAAAGTATCTGTTTTCACAAACGGACATACATACGATCACCTGGACCTGGTTTTTGCTCCATTTGAGCCACAGAGAAATTGGAAAGAAATACTTGCCGGCAAGGCCCAAACGTATCGGCTTAAACTGACCCGTCCCAGTCCCTACGTCAATGACTGGCGGGAAGCCTCGGTCACTTTCAAGGCGACAGGCGAAGAGCGGTATCTGTTGTTAGGTAATATCGATAAGTCGACCCTGCCTTTTACAAGAAACTATCGATATGAAGATCCGCTAATTATTTATGATATAGATAGTGCTTCATTGTTACCGGTTGATGGCAAATGGGTTCCCTGTGCAGGGGCGGAAGAGGAGAGAAAGTTATTATACCTGAATAATTATAGGCACACTGATTTTAATTACCTCGATGACGAACCTCCCTATGTGTCAGACACTGTTCCGGCTCATCTTCCACCGGCTCAGCCGGTGACAACTCCCCCTGCTCTGCTTGTTGAAAAAACAGACACCCTTTTGATACCTGATGTGCTGTTTGACTTTGATAAGGGATCACTGAATCCTCGGTTGTTTGATCAGCTCAATTCGATTGTTCAGGTTATAGAGCAAAAAAAATATCGCAGCATTGAAGTAGTGGGACATACCGATAATAAAGGCACCGCTACTTATAATCAAGAGTTGTCTGAACAAAGAGCCCGATCGGTGATGACTTATCTAATTTCCCGATTGGGATTATCGCCGCAATCGATTCGGGCAAGGGGATTGGGCGCAACCGTTCCGGTTACTTCTAACGCAACGCCTGAAGGCCGACGCCGAAACCGAAGGGTTGAAGTTTTGCTATTGCACTGATGCCAACTATTCATAAGTTAGTTCTTCGCATCCAATAGGAGCTCCAGGCGGTATTTCCTTATGAACCGGCATCGGTACCTCTTTGGGATGATCAATGCGTTCGACTGCATAGGTATAATGATAGCTTAGTTCTGGGTTATTCTTTCGGCTCATACAATATTCTCTGATCTGCTTCAACCGGCTGTGGCAAATTGATTTTACGGCATAGCCGGACTGATCATTTTGATAAAGAGCGAGTAGCCAGGTGAGCACCATTTGCTGGGTTTGTAATTGCACCTGTTTTTCCAGTCCGGTTTTTAGTGGTTTCATCCAGGTAGCCTGGATAATAGCATCGAGCAGATCATCCCAGCCGGGAGTATTGGCCATTGCTTTTTGCTGCACCAGTCTATTGGCTCTTTCCGGATGAAATAAAAATGATAATTCAAAATCAGCCAGGGCTTCTGCTGCTGCCATTGGATCGAAAGCCATGCCGGTACGTTTACTGAATAGCTCACCTGAATAATATTGCGGCGGTCGGGGCGGAATCAGTTCAATGATGCGGGAAGGAATGGTTAATACCTCCGGAGACAAACAACGTAGTGCGACGCGTATGGCTTCCTGTTGAATGGCCGTGGGTAAAATACTCGGTTTGTCTTGCTTATCGCCTCTTACTGAATAGCTGTAATTCATGCCGCCAATGAGTTTACAGGTAGCTTCCAATTGGTAGCGATGGTAATTATAAACCGGCACCAGTAATTCTTCCAGCTGTGCCATTGGGGTATTGGGCTGAATGGCATTTTCTGAGAATTGACGCAGTGCTTTGTTGCGAACTTCCAACATGGATTCCAATTCTTTGGGTGCCTGTGTGCCATTATCCCAGAGGTGAGCTCTCGGGTGCATACCACCGGCAGCTCTCGCATCTGCATCGGCAATAAATAACAAACCCCTGGCGGTATTCTCTTCCAGTAATTGATTCAGTGCATTTGCTTCGTTGGTTCCGGCAGGAAAATCGCTATAACCAAAACGAATGGCCTGTTTATCCCATGCACCTATTTCATTGGTATAAACGGATGAAAAATCAATATTGCCTGCCGGGTCGAGCTGCACTTGCGGATGAGGATAGTCCATCACGGAAGCCCGGTTATTGAAACTGGAAGCATAGTTATGTTGCAGTCCGAGTGTATGCCCTATTTCATGCGCAGACAATTGACGAAGTCTTTGCAGGGCAGCTTGCTTCATCGTTTCTGTTACAGGTTGACCATTGACAAAAGGCGATAAGAGTCCGGTAAAAATGAGATAGTCCTGTCTGACCCTCAATGATCCCAGGGTCACCTGGCCCTTGATGATTTCTCCGGTTCTAGGGTCGGTGATGCTCATTCCATAGCTCCAGCCACGGGTAGAGCGGTGTACCCAGTTCACCACATTGTAGCGAATGTCCATCGGATCTGCTGAGTCGGGCAGCATTTTAATGATGAAAGCATCTTTGTAACCGGCGGCTTCAAATGCCTGGTTCCACCAGCTACCTCCTTCGAGCAAGGCGCTGCGGATGGGTTCAGGTGTGCCGTTATCGAGGTAATACACAATCGGTTTCACTGCTTCGCTAACGACTGCCTGGGGATCTTTTTTCTGTAACCGATGTCGGGTGATGAAGAGTTGACGGATAGGTTCTGAGAAGGGGGTGCTATAATCAAAATAGCTGATGGCGTTATAACCGCTGCGAACATCATAACGCCTGGGCCGGTAGTTATTGTCGGGTAGTTGTATAAAGGAGTGGTGCATGCGCAGGGTGATGGCTTCCGGACTGGGCACTACAGATTGAACGAATCTGCCGGCATCGGCACCCCCCGTATATGTGATGATGGATTCCCATTCAGAGTTTAGTGGGAAGTTGCGGGTGTTGGGCAGGTAAATGGCTGAGCGGGCTTCATTGTGGGTGTAGGTTCCCTGTTTCATCATACGCAACCGGTCTGTTACCTGCATGGCATCGCGTAGGAAAAACGAAGTGGCATCTACCAGCAGCTGACCATTCTCTTCTGTTTCAATAGTAAATGCTGCGATGGCAGACTGTGCAAAGGATTCGGAGACTGCTTTTCTTTCCCGGGGATCAGTGGAGGAAGCCCGGTAGCTATAGTTGGGTTCAATCAGCAAAAGTTTCTTTCCCACCCGTTGAAAGCTAACAATGCGGCTATCTCCAATCAAACCCCGGTCGAGACCGATGTCATTTGAGCCGAGACCGGCCGGAAGACTATTTACATATAGAAATTCAGTTCCTATTTTATTTACCTGTAGCCAGATTTTTCCATTAGCGGCATCCCAGTAGAATGGAAAGAATCCATCATACTTTATCCACTTACCAGTTTTGTCGGCCAATTGAGAATTGTTTTGAGCAGGAGTGGTAAATGATAATAGCAGCGAAAGGAGAATGAGTACAATGCGCATGGTTAAGTTACTTGAGTAAGAAGATAAGGGAGGTGGTAAAAAAAATCCGGAAAACAAAATTGTTCTCCGGATTTTTTTGTTGTTGTTACCGGGTTAGCTATTGCCTCCCTCCGGTGCCGGTGCCGGAGCTGGCGTAGGGGCTGGTGCTGGTGCCGGTGCTGGAGCCGCAACTGGCGCGGGTTTCGGAGCAGCTGGCTTTTTCGCCGGGGCCTTCTTTTTAGCTACTGGTTTTTTAGCTGCCGGTTTTTTCGCAGCTACTTTTTTCTTGGGTGCTGCTTTCTTCTTTGCAGCAGCTTTTTTCGCCGGAGCTGTTTTCTTTTTGGCTGCCGGTTTTTTAGCTGTTGGTTTTTTTGCAGCTACTTTTTTCTTAGGAGCTGTTTTCTTTTTGGCTGCTGCTTTTTTAGCGGGCGCTTTCTTTTTGGCAGCGGGTTTTTTGGCGGCTGCTTTCTTT
>JBIIRN010000169.1:0-4725 GCA_044341525.1 Sediminibacterium sp.
ATTCTACATAATAACTTCCTGCCAGCGGGTCGGCTGTATCGGCTACTCCGCTTTCATACGCCACGATTTGCTGAGTTCTCAAAGCGATTCGGGCTGCTTCTTCAGTAGGCAGACTCAGGGCTTCATCGTATCCATTGGTATGCAGACTTTGGGTTCCTCCCAAAACGGCTGCCAATGTTTGAATAGTAACCCGACTGATGTTGTTCAGGGGCTGTTGAGCCGTGAGGGTAGCTCCCCCGGTTTGAGAGTGAAAACGCAGCATCATAGCTTTAGGATCAGTTGCCCCCAGTGAGCGCATCATCTTAGCCCACATCCTTCGTGCCGCCCGAAATTTAGCTACTTCCTCGAAGAGGTTGTTATGTGAATTGAAAAAGAAACTTAGTCTTTTACCAAATACATCTATGTCCATGCCCTTTTGCAATGCTGCTTGCACATAAGCTTTCCCATTGCTCAGGGTAAAAGCAACTTCCTGCACAGCGGTTGAGCCCGCTTCGCGTATATGATATCCGGATATGGAAATGGTATTCCATTTAGGTAATTCTTTGCTGCACCATTCGAAAACATCGGTAATGATGCGCATAGAGGGCTGGGGTGGGTAAATATAAGTACCACGGGCAGCATATTCCTTTAAAATATCATTTTGAATGGTTCCATTTATTTTAGATAAATCAGCGCCCTGTTTTTTGGCCAATGCCACATACAATGCCAGGAGGATAAATCCGGTAGCATTGATGGTCATGGAAGTACTAACTTTTTCGAGTTGAATTCCATCAAACAGCCGTTCCATATCGGCGAGACTGTCGATGGCAACTCCTACTTTTCCAACCTCGCCCTCGGATAACTCATGATCTGAATCATAACCAATCTGTGTTGGCAGATCAAAAGCCACACTTAATCCGGATACCCCTTGTGACAATAAATAATGATATCGCTTGTTGCTTTCTTCTGCGGTGGAAAATCCGGCATATTGCCGCATGGTCCAACTTTTTCCCCGATACATATCTGGTTGCACGCCGCGGGTATAAGGAAACTGACCGGGCAATTCGAAAGGCACCTGCGTGCAATGTTGGGGTAAATCATCCGGTGAATAGACGACTTTTATAGGGATGCCGCTATCGGTGTACCTGTTGTTCATGGGGATGGACCTAATTAAGTAGGTAATTTGTTTGATTTCAATTACATCAATTGGCGGGCTTCATAACTCAAAGCTTCACTCACCAGTTCGTGTAAATTTCCTTTTTCATCTTGCATGCAGAAATGGAGGAGGGAACGACTCAAATCTAATCCACTCGAACCGGGCGGCAATGCCTGTGCTACCTGATTGATGATCAGCATATTTTTTTCTTTGAGTTTCTTCACAGCCTGCCAGGATTCCGGACTCACATAAATTTGCTGGGTGATATTATAATCAAACTCGTCGCGTATATTTTTCAATAAACTCAGTTGATAATTAGCTACTGAAAGACCCTCATGCGGGATACGGGCAATCAGGTTAGGCAGGGCGATACGATCAACCAACAGGGTAAGCCGTTCGTAAGCCTGAAATTGTATTTGCCGGGTCTCGGATTTATCGGCTGGGGGGGAGCTTTTTTCAGGGGCAGGAGTTGAATTCTTTCGGTTGGAGTAAAAATTATACCATAAACCGGCAATTATTGCTACTCCTAACCCGATCAGTATCTGTATTACCCGATCATTGTCCAACATAACAAAATCACTTTTCACGAAGTTACGCAATGCCGGCTATAATTAATCAGTGCAACAGCAGGATTTAAAGCTGTATTCGGAGTTATCCCTGCAAGGCTGATTTCATCTTTTTAACCTCATTGACATCCACCAGGGTTCTGCCTGCATCTTCTGTAAAAGACGGAGAAACGTATTGCATTTCAGAGGCACTAATGGTTCGGGCGGAGGAATGATATTCTTTGGCACCGGTTATGCGCATCAATTCAGCAAGGTTAGTGCTTCTTACACCGCTGCCGGGCATAATGATGATGTGCTCACCGGCCTGGGTTACCAATTGCCGAATCATTTCTATCCCTTCAGGTGCCGTTGGTTTTCCACCGCTGGTAAGAATACGGCTGCAGCCGCAGGCAATGATCTGTTCTACTGCCTGTAAGGGATTGGCAACCCTATCAAAAGCGCGGTGAAAAGTTACCTGCATGGATCCCGCTACTTCAATAGCCCGCTTCAATTGTTCTTCGTGAATAGAGCCATCAGAAGTCAGCGAGCCGGTAACAATGCCCGGGAACCCAAGTTCTTTACAGATTTGTATGTCCTGCAAAACGATTTCCCATTCGTCTTTACTATACAAAAAGTCACCGCCTCGCGGACGGATAATCGGGAAGACGGGTATGCTGATATGTTCAATTACTTTTTTGAGATAACCATAAGAGGGGGTGGTACCACCTTCCAGGGGGTTTTCGCATAACTCGATGCGATCGGCACCTGCTTGTTCAGCCAAGAGAGCACCCTCGTAACTGAAGACCGCAACTTCCAGCAGGGGAGAAGGGGAAATGGAATTCGATTTCATTAAGATAAGATATATCTGCCATCGACCAGAAAGTTCCGGTCATCGGCGTAACAAACAGCAAAATTAAAACCTTTTTGCAGGCAATAGCCACCATACTCTCCCTGTTTATTGATTGCAATAAAGCCAACCTGAATTTCTTTGCAACGTTCAGTCCCCTTAACTTTCAAAATTCTTTCTACCGCGGCCTTACAGGCGTTTTCGGGTGACATACCATTTCGCATATTTTCAACCACCAGGTGTGAACCACAAATTCGGATAATGTCTTCTCCTTGACCGGTTGCAGTGGCAGCCCCCACTTCATTATCAACAAATAAGCCCGCACCAATAATAGGAGAGTCTCCCAGTCGTCCCCGCATTTTAAATCCCATTCCACTGGTAGTGCAGCTGCCACTCAGGTTGCCTTGTGCATCTATTGCAATCATTCCGATAGTATCGTGGTTCCATTCCCCATTCGGTAAACGGGTGGGGGCTGCCTGAGCCAGAGGAGTACCGCTGCGTTCTACATTGATAACAGGTTTGTACTCACTTTTTTTCAGCCAGTTTCGGTATGTTTTTTCTGCGTCATCAGATAATTTACCTGATTCGAGCGGAAAGCCTTCTGCCACCGCGAATTGTTGTGCTCCGGTTCCCACCAGCATTACGTGAGGTGTTTTTTCCATCACTCTTCTTGCTACTGAAATAGGATGTTTGATTCTTTCCAAAAAGGCAACACTTCCACAATTAGCTTTTTCATCCATGATACAGGCATCCAGTGTTACATAACCATCCCGATCAGGATTGGCTCCCAACCCTACACAACAATTCTGTGAAGCTTCTGTCACCATAACGCCTTTTTCAACGGCATCCAGGGCTCTTCCCCCGGATCGTAAAATCTGCCAGGCAGCCGTATTAGCAGCAATACCGGCATCCCAGGTAGAAAGAACCAGGGGTTTGTTGCCGGACTGACGACGATTAATTCCGGCAAAAGAGAGAGCGGGTATTCCCAGGGCTCCCCATTGAATAAAGTGACGACGATGCATATAATTTATTGAATGGATGAATAAGATTATTAAAGTTAAGATAAAAGCAGCAGGTAAATCAATGGGTTGTTGATAAGAGGGCAGCGACGTACATTTGTTCAGCATGCAAGAAACCACTCAACAAAAAATCGCAGCGGCCTGGAATTGGAAGGAACCGGTATTTACATCAGTTTCTTCAGGATTGATCAACAGAACCTGGAAAGTAAATGAAGCAGGTGGGCAATGGGTTTTGCAGGCCATTAATACGAAAGTTTTTCCGGAACCGGAGAAGATCGATGACAACCTGCAAATGCTGAGTCATTATCTGGGTAATTACGATAAGAACTATCTCTTCTCTTCACCCATTGCACACAAAGGTGGAAGTACTCTCTTACCAGTTGGTGAAGAAGTTTATCGTGTATTCAGGTGGTGGGATGGAACGCATACCGTATCGGTTGTGGATGACTCCCAATTGGCTGCGTCAGCGGCTGCTTGTTTTGGGGATTTTACTTATCGGTTGCGGGAATTTCCCGTAATTAAATTACATACCATACTTCCCGGATTTCATGACCTGGCCTGGCGGTATTTTCAATTCGACACTGCGGTAAAGGAAGGAGATTTTCATCGAATGAAGGAAACGAAGGAATCGATATCCTATCTACAATCCAAAAAGGATTTAGTGATACAATATGAAAAATTCATCCTTCATCGGGAAGTAAAACAGCGGGTGATTCATCATGACACTAAAATATCCAATGTATTATTGAACAAGGAAAATAAGGCTATTGCTGTGATTGATCTGGATACAGTGATGCCCGGTTATTTTATAAGTGATGTAGGAGATATGTTCCGAACCTATGTATCACCGGTAACGGAAGAAGAACCCGATTTTGACCGGATCTGTATCCGAAAGGAGTACAGGGATGCTATTGTCGATGGGTATTTATCATCGATGGGGAGTGAACTGTCTGCCATCGAGCAAAACCATATTTATTTTGGTGGAGAGATGCTGATGTATATGCAAGCGCTTCGGTTTCTAAGCGATTACCTGATGCATGATCGATACTATGGCAGCAGATATGAAGGCCAAAACAGGGTTCGTGCAGAGAACCAGATTCGTCTATTGCAACTCTTTCAGGAAAGTCTACGCTAAAGATGCGGTTGCTATTGCACCTGAAACGCTTTGTTTCTTTTGCA
>JBIIRN010000170.1:0-4701 GCA_044341525.1 Sediminibacterium sp.
TATAAAATCAATAAGAATATTAAATGTAAAAATAATTATAAGAGTACAGGAAAGAAATATTAAATTTGGTGTCCTAACATTCATTTCAACCTTTTTTCAATGAAAAAAATCGCCATTCTTTTGGGCTGCTTTGTACTGAGTTTAGTACAAATAAGTGCCCAAACAACCAAAACAGTGAGCGGTACCATCACCGATGAAAAGGGATTACCGCTGGCAGGTGCCACCATTTCGGCCCTGGGTAATAACAATTCGGTGGTTTCTACCGCAGTTTCCGATGCCAAAGGAAATTATTCCATCCGCGTTAACGACGACGTAAAGAGTATCCGTGTCGCTTTCGTAGGTCTGGAAGAAAAAACCGTTACCCTCGGAGGTAAAACGGCCGTTTCCGTACAACTAGTAAGTGCTGCATCCAACCTCAATGAAGTAGTTGTGGTGGGATACGGTGTTCAACGCAAAAAAGACCTGACCGGTAGTGTTGCTACCATCGGTGGTGATAAAGTGCGTGACATGCCTTTGCAGAGTTTCGATCAGGGTTTGTCTGGTCGTGCTGCCGGAGTTAGCATTACCATTCCTAATGGTGTGGTGAATAACCCTCCGGTAATTCGTATTCGTGGTGTCAATTCTATCAGTTTGAGCTCTTTTCCGCTGGTAGTAATTGATGGTATTCCCACCTTTACTGGAAATGCCGGTAACAGCGCAGCTAACAACGTATTGGGAGATATTAACCCAGCTGATATCGAAAGCATCGATGTATTGAAAGACGCTGCTGCAGCTGCCATCTATGGTTCTCGTGCTTCTGCAGGTGTATTATTGATCACTACCAAAAAAGGTAAACAAGGTCGTGCCCGCGTTAATTATGACGCCTGGGTTGGTTTTACTACCCCTTTCAACCTGATTCCTGTATTGGATGGCCGCGAATATGAGACCATTAAAAACGAAGGTTTGACCAATGCGGGTACACCCCCCAACGGAACGACCCGTGGTTTCTACCCTTTTATCGGAGCCAATGGTCAAGCAGTAAGTACGGATTGGTATGATGTAATCTATCGTACCGGTGTTTCCCAGAACCACAACGTAAGTGTATCCGGTGCCAACGATAAGACAAATTACTTTTTTAGTGCTGCCTATACCAAACAGGAAGGTTTCATTCGTCAGAATGACTTTACCCGTCTGAACGCTACTATGAGTCTGGATCACAAAGTGAACAACCGTCTCACGCTAGGAGGTAAATTCCAATATGCCAACAGCAATAACTTTGGTGTTAACTCGGGCTCCGTTCCCGGTGAGGCATTCAATACTTCCGGTATCGGTCGACTGGGCTTCAACTTGATGCCCAATGTGCCAGTATTCCTCAATGATGGCAGCTACAATATCAATCGTGTAAGCAATACGATCGGACAAGGAGCCAACCTTACTGCATTACAGTTCACCAACCCCCAGGTATTACTGGATTTGAATAAATTCAGTTCATTGTCTGAGCGCGTAATGGCCAATGCATATATGAACTTCAAAATCGCAGAAGGTCTCAGTTTCCGTTCCACCTTCGGTATTGATAACCTGAATGTGGTGAACAAATCCTTCCAGAATGCATTACACGGAGATGGTGTAAGTGTAGGTGGTAGTGCAACTAATTCGCTGCAAACCTATCGTCGCTGGAACTGGACCAACGTTTTGAATTACAACAAATCTTTCGGCGATCACAATCTTTCCGCACTGGTAGGTACTGAAGAACAGTATACTTTCCAGGAGGGATGGGGTGCCAACCGTCAAGGTGTGACTGACCCATTCTATGATGAATTCCAGGGTGGCTTCAACACCATTGTTCCCTCAGGAAACTTCCTGGGTGAGAACTACCTGGTATCTTATTTCGGTCGTATCAACTATGACTACAAGAAAAAGTACCTGTTATCAGTGAATGGTCGTCGAGATGGCTATTCTGCTTTTTCACCTGAAAATAAGTATGGTAACTTCTGGGGTGCTTCTGCCGGTTGGGTAGTAAGTCAGGAAAAATTCTTTGAAAGTTTAAGACTGGATAAGGTATTCAGCAATTTCAAAATCAGAGGTAGTTATGGTATCGTTGGTAACAACCAGGGTATCGGGGACTTCGCTTTCTGGAGCTTCTTCAGCAGCGGTCTCTATGCTACCAATCCAACGCTGTTCTTCTCACAGGCCGGTAACCGTAACCTGCGTTGGGAAACCAGCAAGAAGACAGATATCGGTGTTGAAATGGACTTCTTCAAAGGTCGTGTGAAACTGGAAGCTACCTACTTCAAGAATGATGTTGACAACCTGATCCTGGCAGAACCACAAGCTCCTTCTAGAGGTATCCCGGGTAACTCCATCCTGACCAACATCGGTAGCATGACCAATAAAGGTTGGGAATTCTCACTCAATATGAACCTGATTCAGAAGAAGGACTTCACTTGGACCTCAAACTTCAACATTACCTTCCTCGAAAACAAGGTTACTGCTTTGGCAGCCGGTAACGCAGATATCAATCCTGCCACTTCCGGTTTGGAGCGCCCAAGTTTTATCAGAGTAGGTGAATCTATTGGTAGCTTTTACGCCGTTCGTACCGGTGGTGTGAACCCTGTAAATGGTCAGCGCATTTTCTTCTATCGCGATGGAACAGCTGTTCAATACAATCACGCCAATCCTCCCGCTTCTCGCTGGACGCTTGTATCGAACGGAGCTGTTGCTCCCCGTGTGGCTGATCAGGCGAATGATGGTATCCTCATCGGACCCGCCCTGCCGAAATGGACCGGTGGTTGGGAAAACACTTTCCGTTGGAAATCATTTGACGTAAACTTCTTGTTCTTCTTCTCCGGTGGTAACTATGTTTACAATGGTACCAAAGCCGGTATGCGTGACATGAGAAGCTGGAATAACTCTAAAGAAGCATTGACCAGATGGCAGAAAGCAGGTGACATCACTAACATTCCTCGTATCGTATTCGGAGATAATATTTCAAACGGATCTGGTGTAGTAATCACTGAAAACGTTGAAAAAGGTGACTTCCTGAAATTGCGTAATATCACTTTCGGATATTCACTTCCTAAATCTGTAACCGATAAAATGGGTATCAATAGTTTCCGATTCTACGGACAGGTGATGAATGCCTTTACCCTTACTTCCTATACCGGATATGATCCTGAGATCTCTTCCAATGGTAATGGTAACAGCAATCCCAGTGTGGACAGAAACTCTGTTCCGCAAGCCAGAAGCGTAAACTTCGGAGTGAATGTTGGTTTCTAATTCTATAAAACTTAAAGTCATGAAAATTAAAATATCTTCTTTATTCCTACTTGCCTTACTGGCCGTAGGATGTAGTAAGGAAAAACTGGATCCCATTCCGCAGACTGCTTTGTCGGATGCTGTTGCTTTCAGTGATTCCAGCAGAAGTGTACAACAGGTATTCGGTTTGTATTCTGCACTTAAGAGTGGTCAGATGTATGCCGGTCGTTATCAAGTATACCAGGATGTACGTGGTGAAGAATTCATCAATCGTACGAACAATGCCGTAACCGCTTGGTTAACCTGGCAATTCAACCTGACAGCCAGTGCCAATGAGGTTCAAGGATTTTGGGCTTCTTGTTATGCTACCATTAACCGCTGTAACGTGGTGATTAATGGTTTGGCAACCTCTCCCGTAAGTGCAGGTTTAAGACGTAACCTGATTGCTGAAGCAAAAGTGGTGAGAGCCATCTCTTACTTCATGCTCATGCAATTGTATGCACGTCCTTTCACAGATGGAAATGGTTCCAAATTGGGTGTTATATTAAAATTGAAACCCGAAACTTCGAGCGGTGATCAAAGCCAGGCACGTGCCAGTGCAGCAGATATATATGGTCAGATCCTGAAAGACCTCAATGAGGCCGAACCAGATCTACCCGTTTCTTATGGCTCCAATGCTGCATTCAACACCAACAGAGCACACCGTAATACGGCAATTGCACTCAAAACACGTGTATTCCTGAATATGGGTCAATGGTCAAATGTTATTACAGAAGCCAATAAAATTGTTCCCACAGCAGCTCCCTTCAGAGCAGCCAGTGGTGTAGCGAATGAACTGGTTCCAAGCTTTGCTACCGTATTCACGAATTATACCAATAGTGAAATGATTCTCTCCATGCCTTATACCGCATTGGATGTACCGGGAACTCAAAATGGTTTGGGCTGGTACTATAATCCCGGTCCGAACGGTGGTGGTGAGTTTGCATTGAACACCACTGCTCCGGGTATCGCAGCCAATACAGATTGGAGAACATCTGATGCCCGTCGTTCTTTCCTGGTTGTTTCAGGTGGTCAAACCTGGTTGAGTAAATTCCCCAACCCCAATAACGCCGCAGATCCTAGTCCGGTTATTCGCTATGCAGAAGTGATGCTGAACCTGGCAGAAGCACTTGCCAGAAATGCGGCAGGTACTTCAGTTGATTCCCGCGCATTGGCTTTATTGAATGCGGTTCGTAAGCGTTCTGATGCCACCATCGCTGATTTCGCTCCTGCAGATAAAGATGCACTGGTGAATTTGATTCTGACTGAAAGAAGAATCGAGTTACTGGGTGAGGGATTCCGTACATCAGATATTGCCCGCACCAATGCTACCTTCCCTGCAAAAGGAACAGTAAGTTCAGTTGCTCCGGCTACTGACCAATATATCTGGCCTATCTCTATCGCCGAGTTGCTGGTAAATAAAGCCTG
>JBIIRN010000171.1:0-4699 GCA_044341525.1 Sediminibacterium sp.
ACTCTTCTGGCGCTTTCTCTCCAACAACCGAAAAGTATTCGGCGGTAATCCACGCTGGGCGATGCTCATCAAGACATGGGATAAAATGGAACCGCAAAAACAAGAGCAACACCTCCAAGCGGCGAATCATTTTTTACAGCAACTCCATTCTTCCGGAAAAAAAAGCCAAGCCCTTCCCCGACACCCGCAAATGACGTAACTTTAAGTAACCAACTCCCGTTAGCACATGCGTTCATTCGTGCTCCTCTTTGTTTTATTTTTTTCCAACATAGTCACTGCACAGGTTCCCAATTATAACCGCAACGGTCACCTCGTCATCATCGGCGGCGGAACCATTCCCGATACCATCTACCGGCGATTTGCGCAGCTGATTGGAGGAAAAGATCAACCGGTGGTTTATATCCCTACTGCTACGGGTGACGAGCCCTGGATACAGCAGGGCAAACACCTGGAAAAATTTACCCGCCAGGGCTTTACGCGTTTATCGACTGTTCATACCCGCGACCGCACTAAAGCCAATGACCCTGCTTTGGTGGCACTCATTGATCAGGCGAAAGGTGTTTTTCTGGGTGGGGGTGATCAAGATAAGCTGGCGGAAGCTTATAACGGAACTGCCGTTCACCGTGCCCTGCTGGCATTGCTGGATAGGGGCGGCGTTATTATGGGTACTTCTGCCGGCGCCACCATCATGGGTTCCGTATTGATCGGAGGTGATCACCGCAAGACTCCCCATCTACCTGCACAATTCAAAGAAGGGTTTTCTTTCATGACTACTACCGCCATTGATCAACATGTATTGGTGCGCAACCGTCAATTCGATTTGATACCGGTGTTAGAAAACAGACCGGGTGTATTCGGCTTATCGCTGGATGAATCAACTGCTGCCGTTGTGAACCGCGATAGCATCAGCGTGATCGGAAAATCTTATATGCTGGTATTTGACCGGGAGGACTGGGCCCGACAACAGAAGGATTGGGGGAAAGTTTACCGCCCATTTTGGATGCTGTCGGAAGGTGACAGCTGGCGGGCCAAAAAAACAACCAACAAAAATTCTACACCATGATATGTATCAAAGCCACCATCCCCGAAGAGCTCAATGTGATCGATGATGAGTGCAAGGCCATTTATCACAGCAAAGACAGCGTCTGCTTCTTCCTGTTCACAACCCGAGAACAGCGCAATGCCTTTGTAGAAGAAACACAGGGCATGATGAAGGATGCCCGCATGGAGGTGTATAGCCGCTACCAACAACTGAGCTAACCCCTCACGCACTTGATACTATGAAGAGAAGGTTGATTCTTGTAAATTGAAAAGTGTGCTTAAAAAATTTAAAAGACATTTTTAAATTAAAAGGCCACTCTTCCAATAGATTACAGACTGACTTCTTTTCTTGCACACAAAATCTTCTGTATGCCAAGAAAAGAACAGTTACAACCCATGTTTCACAGACTATTATCCGGCTTATCTCCGGAAAGACAACAATCGATTCGAATTGTGTATGATGCAGGCCACCCCCTTCGGGAAAAAACTGACCTATTGATCTATGTAGGAAATACCCTGATGGCAGCCGGAAACTGGAGTCCTTTTATTGCCGGACGTTTATCTACCATCCATGATGAAGCGTTTACGAGTTACTGTTCGAAACTTATGTCACTGGAATCTATTCCCTGGTACCTGTTTGAATTCGATGGAGAGCATTTGTTGATCTATGACCTGAGTGAGGAGGAGCCCAGGGCCATTATTACAGCTGATTTAATCAGGGGTATTCGACAACTTTGTACAGTACCTACCGATTGGAAAAACCAACAACATGAATTCACAGCCAGACAACAATATGTTCAAACGCTTTTATCTCTACTTCGCGAAGAAAAGGCAATTGCTTAAGTAATCAGTAAGAATGGTTCAGCCCGAAGAGATGTCCAACCGATTGAATGCTTGGAGAATTATATATTACAAAAATAAATTTGTTCGCCCGCGGGTAAGTTTCAAGCGCTGAAATGCTTATCTGACGAAGGTTTTATGTAAATTACTCGGTACAACTCCCCGCCATGAACAGTTCTGCAGAAAATTCATCCCGCGCAGCGCTGGTAGATCGAGGGCTGGAATGGATGCTATCATCCAAAGCAAGGTATCGGATGGAGCGAATCATCCTGACTATTGCCATCCTCAGTTATCTCGTTCATCTGTCACTAATTTTCATGGTTAGCCGGGGCTGGTTACCCCCGATTACCGGTGTGCTGCCCAATGCAATATCCGCGATTTATACACCCTTCTCCTTTATATTGGTGTACGAAGTTTATCTGCTCATCTATTACCTCCCCAAGTCAACCTCCTTCTATATTGGGAAACAGTATGAGATCATTACCCTAATCATCATCCGGCGTATCTTTAAAGATATTGGGAATCTTGAACTTTTGCCCGATTGGTTCCGCAATGAAAATGATCTTCGTTTTACTTATGATGCGGTTACTTCTCTTGTTTTGTTCCTGCTGATTTGTCTATTTTATATGCAGGTTCTTCGCAAAGACAAGGCGGGACAGTCCTCTTCTGATCATTCTGAAATTAAATCCTCCACCTTCCTGTTTCTGAAAAAGGGAATTGCGCTGATTTTGGTACCCGTAATGCTGGCGCTTGCCTGCTATTCGTTTGGCAGCTGGATATCTAGCACCCTGCTTCATCACCAGTCTGGTATCCCGGTAGATATGAACCTGAACCAGATTTTTTTTGATGAATTCTTCACTATCCTGATAGTTGTAGATGTACTGCTCTTATTGGCTTCCCTGTATTATTCAGACCAATTCCAATCTATCATGCGCAA
Organism: Sediminibacterium sp.; assembly: GCA_044341525.1. Taxonomy (GTDB): domain Bacteria; phylum Bacteroidota; class Bacteroidia; order Chitinophagales; family Chitinophagaceae; genus Sediminibacterium. The sequence goes on from JBIIRN010000171.1 coordinate 2,819, forward strand.
TTCAGGATTTGTCATTTCTACTATCTTGATCAAGTTATCATTTTCAATTTCGGGGTTAACCAATAATCTCATGATCATTGGTTCAGTATTGTTCGGATTATTGGTATTACTGATTTTCAATGTATTTACCAGAAAAGTGTCTCCGCTATTTCCCGGACAGGTACAACAGAAGTATTGATTCCTGAGATAAGTGCTGTTAATTAAGTCTGTCATCACTTTAAAATATGTAAGACCAATTAAGTCGAGAGGTTGGTTGTATCCAATTTAATTCGAGACAGCATATTCATCCTGTCAATCTTGGAAAATGCTATAAACAAGGTGCTATTGTTCTATCTAATTAAAATAAAACGGGCACGCCTTTCGGCGCACCCGTTCTCTTTTTTCACCACCCGAATTGATTATTCTTAGCACCCTTATAACTTATCGGGCAGGGAAAGAAAGGGTGTTTTGCCATCTGTTATGATGAGCTTGCTATTGCTGCTATTCGAAAGAGACCTGAAAGCTTCGATTTGTCTTAATTTCAAAATCGGAGCTGTCAATGTTTTGTTGATTGTGTCGTTAGCCATTCTAATAGCTTCCGCTTCGATGCGCATGGCATTGGCTTTACCGGATGCTTCAATTTCCGCAATTTTTTTGCGTCCCTCGGCAGCAATAATGGCTGCATTATTTTCTCCCTCTGCCTGAATCTTGGCTATCTGCTTTTTCCCTTCTGCTTCGATGATTCTCCTTTCTGCATCGCGCTTTTCCCGCTCCTTTACAAATTCCATTCGCTGGGCATCTTGCTCTGCCTGCAGTTTCTCTTCAATAGTACGTGCGAGTCCATCAGGTAACAAAATACTCTTCAACAAAACATTGTCAATCACAAAGCCGGAGGGCTCTAGAATATCGGTCATCTGCTTACGGATGGCCAATTCAATCTGAGCGCGCTCACCACTGTGCATGTCTTTCGCCAGAAACTTAGAAGAAATATCAGCAGCTGCTGAACGAAATACCGGAAGAATTACTTCACTTTCATAGTTTAAGCCGATATTCTGCAAAATTTTAGGCGCAGCTTCCGGCTTGATGCGATATAAAATTGAGATCTCTGAACGAATGGTCAGGCCTTCTTTAGAGGGCAGTGCCGGTTTTACCTCTATATTCATTGTCCGGGTAGGAACCCTGATAATGGTAGTCGTAAGAAAGTTAAAAGCTTTAGGTCCCTGCTGAACGTATTGAGGATCTATTTTACCCAGTCTTCTTTTTACACCCACTTCACCCTGGCGGATTACCGTGCAGGAACCAAGCAGCATTGCCGTCAGAAAGGCGAACCATAATGTAAAATTGATTTTAGAGGTGGTGGGATGTGGGGCCAGCGAAGAAGGAAGCCCGGCTTTTACTATAAGATTTTTGTTGAGTAGCTGTTGGTTCATAAATAAGTTTTTAAAAATTAATCAATAAGAATCCCGCGCCTTTTATTCGGAAAAAAGATGTAGCTGATAACTAGCTGCCCGGTTATGATTGAAAGAAATGTAATCAATAGCCGAACCTGTTAAAAGACAACATTAATTCTGTACAGAAAACACAGGATGTCTTTGTATGGGATGCAACAAAATTTGTTGCATCATAGGATATTTAAGCCGGCTACTATAAATAAATCCAAAAACTATGCCAATAATATTTGGCCGGAGTTTAAAGGAGGGAACAATCTATTTAAATTATTTATTTTCTTCATTTAGCCGATATACCAAGCCGCCTTAGCCCAATTTAAATCCATCGTTTTTTGCATGCATTTTTCCGCATTTCGTTAATGGCTTTTTCCTTTTCCGTAAATACCCTTGCTCGCTTCGTTAGAAATTCGCCGTCTGATTTTAATATCCATGCGTTTACTTTCTGCTTTAACTT
>JBIIRN010000172.1:0-4697 GCA_044341525.1 Sediminibacterium sp.
AAAGGGGTACTAAATGTAACTTATCCCAGACAAGATCAACCACTGGCACGTGCCTTTGTCAAGGCCTGCACTGAGGCCGGCATTCCGGAAGTAGCCGATTATAACGGAGCGCATCAACTGGGTGCCAGTCTTCTTCAATTTACCATCCGAAACAACAAAAGACACAGCACAGCTGCAGCTTTTCTAAAACCCATTTTAAGCAGAAAGAACCTCACTGTAGTCAGTCAGGCACTGGTTTCTAAAATAGTAGTAAACGATAAAAAAGCTGTAGGTATTGAAGCCGAGTTACCGGGTGGAAGAAAAAAAACCTATCGTTGTAAACGGGAAGTGATTGTCTCCGCAGGTTCATTTCAATCACCCCAACTCTTATTGCTATCCGGTATCGGAGATCCCGATGAATTAAAATTACATGGAATTGAGCATGTACTTGATCTGCCCGGCGTAGGTAAAAACTTGCAGGATCATCTTTGGTCGGGTGTTTCCTGTGAGTCAAATATTCCTACCAGTAATTCACTTCTAAAGCCTTTGAACCAATTAAAATCGCTGGTACAATACCTGATTACCCGAAATGGACCACTGGCAAATAGTCCTTTAGAGGCCAATGCGTTTTATTCTTCGGAAAACGGACAAAGCAGACCGGATTTACAATTCCATTTCGTGCCTTTAGGACTATCGCCTGATTATTCAACTGATCTTTACAACTTTAAATCCCTGCCAACAAAAGACGGCTGGAGTATCCTTTCTATTTTATTACATCCCAAAAGTCGGGGATCTGTTTCTTTACAATCAGCCAGGGTAGGGGATGCTCCGCAGATTCAACACAATATGCTGGAAGCAAAAGAGGATCAGGAAATTTTATTACGAGGGGTGAAAAAAGCAATTCAAATTGCTTCTACTCCAACCATGAGTTCTTTTTTATTAAATGGTATTTCCATGCCATCGCAATTTGATGATGACTATCTGATGAGTCATATACGCAAAACGCTGGAAACATTGTACCACCCCGTAGGTACCTGCAAAATGGGGAATGATCCAATGGCGGTGGTGGATGATCAGTTGAAAGTTCGTGGTTTGCAAGGTCTACGGGTAATTGATGCCTCGATCATGCCTACCATCGTTTCAGGTAATACCAATGCGCCCACCATTATGATTGCCGAAAAAGGGGCCGATTTTATACTGAATAGCCGTTGAGAAGCCCTGTTTTCATCGTAAATTGCTATATTAGCAGTCCATTTTATTGAACTGAACTACAGTCGTTTGTTGTTGATTTTCTATGAAACAAGATCTCTCCAAGATACCCTCACAACGTACCCGTAAAGTAACTCCCAAAAAAGCCGTCGCAGTTGTTAAAAAGGCATCTGCGGAAAAAACTGCCGTATCCCGGCAAAAGACCAAAGCCGCAGTTAAACAATTGAAAATACATTTTCAACTAAGGTATGCTACCCGATATGGTCAGCAAGTTTTCGTCACGGGGAATCATCCGCTCTTAGGCAACCAACTCGCTGATTCAGCATTGCCATTACAATATTTTAATGAGAATTACTGGATGACCACCCTGGAGATTCCCACAGAAAGCATTCCCGATGAAGGTCTTATTTATCATTATCTGATCAGCCAGGTCGATGGAACTGTGGATCATGAGTGGGGTGCCTGTAAAACCATTTCAAAAAAGGAAGCAGGCCTGGAAGAAATAACACTGATTGATAGCTGGAACCATGCAGGTTTCATCGAAAATGCTTTTGATACGGAACCCTTTCGGAAAGTACTCCTCCATCCCTCAACCTTTACAGTACCTTCCGAATCAATTTTATCCCCATCTCATCATTTTGTAGTCAAGGCACCCCTGTTACAAGAAGAAGAAACCCTCTGTATTATTGGCAATGTAGCTTCATTGGGAGAATGGACAACCGATCAGCCCCGTTTACTGAGTTATCATGCTGACAAAGGAACCTTTGAAGGAAGTTTTGACCTCTCGAAAGATAATTTTCCTATTGCGTATAAATACGGGATTTATAATTGGAAAAAGAAGGTATTTGTTCGCTATGAGGAAGGGAATAACCGGGTAACCTATGAACGGGCTCAAACAAATACCCTGATTAAAATACATGATGGATTTGCCTGGTTACCCAACAATACCTGGAAGGGAGCAGGTATTGCCATACCTGTATTCAGTATCAGAACCAAAAAAAGTTTTGGAGTTGGTGAATTCAACGACCTGATCACCCTAACAGACTGGGCTGCATCGATTGGACTTAAAATGATACAATTGCTGCCGGTCAATGATACAACTGCCACCCACACAGAAGCGGATACGTATCCCTACGCAGCCATTTCCGCATTTGCCCTCCACCCAATGTACCTGCACTTGCCGGCATTGGCAGATGAGTCTGGCATGGCCGCTCTGTCGGAGCTGGAACCACAAAGACATGAAATCAATGCTGCTGCTGCAGTTTCTTACGAGCAAGTCAACCAAATCAAAAATGAATTTTGTCGCAGCATTTACGAAAGGACCGGAAAAAAAACCCTGTCATCAAAAGAATATCTAACCTTCTTCCGGGAACAACAGCACTGGCTTCGTCCCTACGCTGCCTTCTGTTATTACCGAGATACCTATAAAACCATTCGCTTCAATGAATGGCCCGAAAATACCACCTGGAATGAAGCGATTCATGGACCTTTCTTTGACAAACTGCAGGATACACCTGAGGGGAGGGGAATGGGTTTCTATTGCTTCCAGCAATTCCACCTCTATCGTCAGTTAAAACAAGCCACCCAATATGCCCATAGCAAGGGTATCATCGTAAAAGGAGATATCGCTATCGGTGTATTCCGCCATGGAGCAGATGTATGGCAACAACCTGAACTTTTCCACCTGGAATTCCAGGCAGGCGCACCACCGGATGACTTTGCCATTAGCGGACAAAACTGGGGGTTCCCCACTTATAACTGGCCCAAAATGATGGAAACCGGTTTCGCCTGGTGGAAACAAAGATTCAGCCAGATGAGTGATTTCTTTGATGCTTTCCGTATTGATCATATCCTGGGCTTTTTCCGCATTTGGAGTATTCCCGACCATGCCGTTGAGGGTATCATGGGTCATTTTGTGCCTACGATTCCTATAAAACAGGAAGAACTGATGGCCAAGGGTATTCATCTTTCTGCTGAAAGACTGACACAGCCTTTTGTCAATGAAAAGGTACTCTGGCATATTTTCGGTTATGACAACGAGTTGGTTAAATCTTTATTTCTGGATGATAACGGGAATGGAACCTATCAATTGAAACCAGAATTCAACACCCAACGGAAAGTTCAGGAATACTTCTCGTTCAAAGAACAGGACGAACATCACCATCGAATATGTAAAGGATTGTATCAGTTGATTAGTAATGTGCTTTGCTTCGCTGCCGATTCACAAAAGAATGCCTACCATTTCCGATATGCCTTCGACCAAACTACCTCTTACCAGCAACTCCCCGATGAAGTGAAAGGTCCGCTTCATGAATTATACATCGAGTATTTCTTCCGACGCCAGGATAATTTCTGGATGCTGGAAGCCATGCAGAAATTGCCTGCCCTCAAAAGGGTTACCAATATGCTGATTTGTGGGGAAGATCTGGGTATGGTTCCCGGTTGTGTTCCTCAGGTTATGCGTCAATTGGGACTTCTAAGTCTGGAAATCCAACGGATGCCGAAAGATCCCAAGAAAAAGTTCTTTCACCCGAATGATGCGCCTTATCTAAGTGTAGTTACCCCATCTACGCATGACATGAGTACGATACGGGGCTGGTGGGAAGAAAACAGGGAAAACACCAGCGATTTTTATCACGAGGAATTGGGGCAAAACGGAACACCTCCTTATTACTGTGAGGCCTGGATCAATAAAGCAATAGTAGTTCAGCACTTATACTCCCCTGCAATGTGGTCTGTTTTTCAATTACAAGATCTCTTAGGTATCGATGCATCCCTCCGCAGAACCCATCCTGCAGATGAAAGAATCAATATACCGGCAGATCCCAATCATCGATGGACTTATCGGATGCATCTTTCTGTTGAAGAATTGGAAGAAGCTACACAATTCAATAACGAACTCCGTGAGCTCATAACTTTAAGCGGACGCTAAATGGATACTTTCCTATAAATATTGCACTGTGCAACTGAACTACCGGGCCATCGAACTTCCCTTTGAATATCCCTTCACTATTTCAGGTGGACGTACCAAAACACATCAACCCAGTCTTATAGTGGCATTAACCCTTGGAAACCTAACAGGTTGGGGAGAAGCTCCGGCAATAAGTTATTATGGTGTATCAGTCGATCAAATGGTCGGCGTGCTGGAAGCAAAAAAAAATATGATTGAAAAATTTGCTTTTACGACACCCGAAAGATTCTGGCATTTTTTACATCACCTGATTCCTGAACATCATTTCCTGATCTCCGCATTAGACATGGCCGGGTGGGATTTATTTGGGAAAATACGCAGACAACCCCTTTTTAAATTATGGAATACCCACTGGGAGAATATTCCTTTAACCGATTATACCATAGGTATTGACACCACAGAAGTCATGCTGGCAAAAATGAAAGCCAATCCCTGGCCCATCTACAAAGTGAAGCTTGGTACCCTCAGTGATCTGGAACTGATGAAGGAATTAAAACGAACATCCTCAGCTAAATTTCGGGTGGATGCCAATGCGGGA
>JBIIRN010000183.1:0-4465 GCA_044341525.1 Sediminibacterium sp.
GATCATGCTCTCACATCAGCTACTGATCGTAGACTTGGTGGGCCGTTACCCCGCCAACTATCTAATCAGCCGCACACCCATCATCAAGCGCCGAAGCTATAATAACAATGTGATGCCACATCGTTATATTACGGGGTATTAATCCAAATTTCTCTGGGCTATTCCCCACTTGAAGGAAGGTTGTGTACGTGTTCCGCACCCGTTTGCCGGTCGCCGCCCAGTATTGCTACCTGCGCTGCCCCACGACTTGCATGTATTAAGCCTGCCGCTAGCGTTCATCCTGAGCCAGGATCAAACTCTCCATTGTAAATGTTGTTTGATCTGACTTAATCTCAAATTAATCGAAATTAACGTCGGATTTTGTGTGTATTTTTTGATTGCTGCAAACCTTACCATAAAACTTAAAGTTTTATGCTGCTGTTGCTTCCAAACTTTCAAAGAACTTTCGGCCTATTAAGCCTCCCCGTATTTTGGGGCTGCAAAAGTAAGCACATATATTTTCGTCACCAAAAATATTTGAATGAATTTTCAATTATTTCAGTAGGAAAAATTCGAAGAACAACCACCCTTTTTATCGGGCGGGCGGCAAAGATACAACTTAATCTGTAACCACCTAAAATTATTTCCAGAAATTTTTAGCAGGAAAAACTGAAAGAATTGATTTCGAAGAACTTACCTCACCAGTATTTCAGAGAGGGACGCAAAGATATGCCGAATTAACTCATTAGAAAAATATTTCTACTTCCTTGAGTTTTTATTAACATCTGCACCGCTCCCACCTGCAGACTTCCATCCACTCTCCAATTCATCACTATACCTCACTTTCAATAATTGCAAACCCTCCGCAGGCGCCAGCCAGCGCACCGCACTCACACCCTTGCCTGCTATACAATCTTTCCAAGTCTCTAGATCCATCTGCCCCCTTCCCATCCGTACCATCGTACCTACCAACGAACGTACCATCCCCCTTAAAAAACGGTTGGCCCTTACCCTATACACCCACTCATCTTCCCCTTGCTCCCAAACAGACTCCTCTACCCTGCAAATAAAATTTTTTACCTGAACTCCCCGCTTACAAAATGCACTGAAATCATGCTCCCCAATTACCTCCCGAGCCGCCTCCTGCAATCGATCCAATTGCATCGGATAGGGATACCGCCAACCCCAACCGGCGCGAAAGGGGTCCTTCTTACTATATATGGTATACACATATTCCCGACTGATTGAATCAAAACGGCTGTGCGCCTGCGGCGGAACCTCATAAATCCCCTTCACCGCTAAATCCCCGGGCAACATGGAATTGAGATGGTAAACCCAATCTCCTTGAATAACTTCCTTCCAATCAAAATGAAAAAAATTCTGTCGTGCATGAACCCCACCATCTGTTCTGGATGACCCTGTTAACCCAATTGGCTCCCGGACATAAACCGCTAATACCCGCTCTAATTCCCCCTGCACCGTCCTCACCCTGTCTTGCACCTGAAAACCACTGAATTCAGTGCCCTTATAACTGACTTCTATGAAATATCTCGGCATGATCGCTGGAGTTGTAGCCGTCAAAAGTACAATAATCCGGCAACCGCTTGTACCCACCTATCACCCCGCATCAACTAATTTGCCCATCGCCAACAGATGAAATTGTCGCGAACCTAACTTATGTATCTTTAACCCCTTATAAAAAAATGAATTATGAAGTACCTGCTCATCATCCCATTACTGGTCCTACAAATCAGTGTTTCTGCACAAGTTTCGGCAGATAAAGGAGATTGGAAAAAAATTTATCGATCCTTCCCCGAAAAAATCAACGACCTGGTTCATACCAAACTGGAAGCGAACCTAATCTTTGAACGCTCCCAACTGGAAGGAAAAGCCACCCTCACCCTACAACCTCATTTCTACTCTACAGATTCTGTAGTATTGGATGCGAAAGGAATGGATATTCAATCAGTTAACCTGGTATCAGAAAAAGGTTCTCCCGCTTTGCCATTCAAAAATGATGGACTTTACCTTCGCGCCAAGCTGAATCGTACCTACCAGCGAAATCAATCTTATACAATTTCTATCAGCTATACTGCGAAACCCAATGAATTCAAGGTGAATGGCAGTGCAGCTATTACGGATGCTAAAGGCCTCTATTTTATCAATCCCAACGGTAAAGAAGCCGGCAAGCCTACTCAGGTATGGACACAAGGTGAAACAGAAGGAACTTCTGTCTGGGTTCCTACCATTGACCGCCCCAATCAAAAATCTACACAGGAATTTTTCATCACTGTGCCTGATCGTTTTGTAACACTTTCTAATGGTATCCTGATTTCACAAAAGAAAAATAACAATGGTACACGCACCGATTACTGGAAAATGGATATGCCGCATGCTCCTTATCTGTTTTTCATGGGTGCAGGAGATTTTGCAGTGATTAAAGACAGCTATAAAGGCAAAGAAGTAAATTATTATGTTGACAAAGAATATGCCTCTGTGGCCAAAAAGATCTTTGGTCTGACCCCGGAAATGATGCAATTCTTCGGAACCCGGGTAACCGGAATCGAATTTCCCTGGCCTAAATACAGCCAAATGGTAGCCCATGACTATGTGAGTGGGGCTATGGAAAATACCACCGCTACCCTGCATCAGGAGAGCGCACAACAGGATGCCAGAGAATTAACCGACGGAAACATCTGGGAAGGGACCATTGCCCACGAGTTATTTCACCAATGGTTTGGCGATTATGTTACTGCTGAAAGCTGGAGCAACTTGACAGTAAATGAAAGTTTTGCCAACTATAGCCAGACTTTATGGTTTGAACACAAATATGGAAAAGATGCCGGTGATTATGAGAACAAAAAAGACATGCAGTCTTACCTGAGAAGCGGTGGATCAAAGAAAGACCTTGTTCGCTTTTATTATGCCGACAAAGAAGACATGTTTGATAATGTTTCCTATGAAAAAGGTGGACGTATCCTGCACATGCTCCGAAACTATGTTGGAGATGAAGCTTTCTTCGCGTCCCTAAATCGTTACCTGTCTGACAATAAACTGGGAACGGGTAGCGCCCATCACTTGCGTTTGGCATTTGAAAAAGTCACCGGCAAAGACCTGAACTGGTTCTTTAATCAGTGGTATTTCGGTAGCGGACACCCGACACTTGACATCAGCTATGGATACAATGATTCAACGCGCCGCGCCTTCGTTTATATCAAACAAACGCAGTCCGGCGACAAAATATTCAAACTACCCTTTGCTATTGATATATATGAAGGAACCGCCAAAAAAAGGCACCAAGTTTGGATGGAAAACAAGGTAGATACTTTTTCCTTTGCTGTAAACAGCCAGCCCTCGCTGATAAATGTAGATGGTGACAAGATTTTACTGTGTACAAAAAAAGACAATAAAACACTCGCACAATATCTACATCAGTTCAAATATGCAGGTAAATATGTAGATCGTTCCGAGGCACTGGCCGCAGCTCAGGGAAAGAATAGTGATAGTATTGCTCAGGTAATTCGAATGTTGGCGTTGAAAGATCCTTTTCATGCCATTCGCCAGGAATCACTGGAACAATTCCAGACTGGAAATCCTACTCCAGAAGTATTTGCAATCGCCCGACAAATAGCAGCCAATGATCCTTCTAAAAATGTTCGGGCAGCAGCCATCGACTTACTCGTCAAATCGGAAGATAAATCTCTGCAGTCTCTGATGAAAAAGCTCACCTACGACTCTTCCTATTCGGTAGCAGGTGCTGCGCTGGAAGCTTTGGCTACCATGGATTCGGCCTCAGCGATTGACAGGGCACATCAAATGATGAAAGAAACCAGCAAGGGCCGACTAACCGGGGGTATTGCAACGGTACTGACTTCTTTTAATGATCCGCAGGCTTTTGATTTTGTGGCCGGAAAATATGAGAAGATGCCGTTGACCCAGGAAAAATTCGAACTGACATCGACTTTAGCAGAAGTGGTAGGAGAAGTGACCGATCCGATTAAATTCAAAAAAGGAATTGATCTGATCGTAGAAATGCGTAATTCTATTCCTGCCTCACAGCGCCCACAGACTGATCCCTATATCAATAATTTCTTCCTGAAAAAAATTGGGGACAAAAAGAAAGCCGGGGGTCAAATGGAATTAGCAGATTATGTGAAGCAGCAAATCGAGAAAAAATAAAATTGAATAATAATTGACTCGAAAAGCCGGACTTCGTCCGGCTTTTTTGTTGCGCATCATACCGGCACAACCCCCTACCTCATCCACCCAAGTCCAGGGTCTATATACAATACTATTTCATCCCAAGTCCGAAGGACTTGACTTTGATTAACCATAGGCGAAGCCTATGGGAGAGAGGACGAAGCCTATGGGAGAGAGGACGAAGCCCATGGCAGAGAAGGCGAAGCCCATGGCAGAGAAGGCGAAGCCTATGGCAGAGAAGGCGAAGCCTATGGGAGAGAGGACGAAGCCTATGGGAGAGAGGACG
>JBIIRN010000173.1:0-4640 GCA_044341525.1 Sediminibacterium sp.
ACTTTTCGCCTGCAAACAGATGTTTCGGCATAAGCCACGGTTTCATCAATCAATTGTGCCCCGACTTCCCGCTCACTCAGGGGCTTATCGCGCATGAGGTGTTCCAGCTTAGCCACATCTTTATGGGAATAATACAATACACAAAGCCCTTCCAGTCCGTCTCTGCCGGCACGACCCGTTTCCTGGTAATAGTTTTCGATGGACTTAGGAATATTGAAATGAATCACGAAGCGGATATCGGGTTTATCGATTCCCATTCCGAAAGCGATGGTAGCAACGATAACCTGTACTTTTTCGCTCAGGAAATGGTCTTGTCTTTCTGCGCGCAGTTTTTGATCAAGTCCGGCATGATACGCAACGGCTTTGATGTTATTGGCTACAAGCAGTTCTGCCAGTTCCTCGGTGGTTTTCCGGTTGAGGGTATAGATGATACCGCTTTTCCCCTTGTGGGTAGTGATGAAGCGAACGATGCTTTTCACCGTTTGTTCTTTACTCACTTTGGGTAAAATCTCATAATAAAGATTAGTTCGGTTGAAAGAAGAAATCAGGACACAGGGATTTCTGAGGTCCAGGTTTTTCACAATATCGCTCTGCACTTTGGGGGTGGCAGTAGCGGTCAAAGCCATGACGGGAATATCGGGATGGATGATGTCCATCATTTCTCTCAGGCGGCGGTATTCGGGACGGAAATCATGCCCCCACTCAGAGATACAATGGGCTTCATCAACCGCAAAGAAAGAGATGGTCAGGTCGCGAAAGAAATCGAGGTTTTCTTGTTTGGTGAGTGTTTCCGGGGCAACATAAAGCAGCTTGGTTTTTCCCGACAGGAGGTCTTGCCGAACGGTTTTTATCTGCCCCTTGTTGAGGGAGGAGTTCAGGAAGTGGGCTACTTCATCGTTTTCGCTATAGCCTCGAACGAGATCTACCTGGTTCTTCATCAGGGCGATCAGGGGAGATACGACGATAGCGCACCCCTCGCTGATCAGGGCGGGTAATTGGTAGCAAAGACTTTTACCCCCGCCGGTGGGCATGATCACGAAGGTATCACGGCCTGCCAACAGGCTTTCGATGGCTTGTTGCTGGGTACCCCGGAATTCGGTGAAACCAAAATATTGTTCGAGGGCTTTGTGTATGGTGGAATCGGAACGCTTTTCGCCGGCCGTTTTTTTGGCGGGGGACTGTTTTTTAACGGGGGCAGTCTTCTTTTTTGTTGCTGTAGCCATGTTTGTCAAACGCTTCTTCTCCATTCTTGGAGAAAAATGAATCTATAATTTAGTCATTTTTCCCTAAACGGACGGAATTATTGTCAGGAGGTGCAATATTTCACTTTCCGCCGGAAAGGGGTGGGGTAAAAATTACCCGTATTTTCCCTTTTTTCAAAAGGGGAACGAAGTTACTGAATTATGATGGCTTTTGCTGTTAAAGTTTACCTTTGCACCATGTCAGATTCACTGTTATCACGGGCCCGGGCTGCCATATTAAATGAGTCGGCTGCTTTATCAGCCATGGCAGATCGGTTGGATGAAAATTTTGAACGGGCGATTCGTGCTATTAAGTCCGGTGGCGGCCGTATAGTGGTCAGTGGTATTGGTAAGAGTGCCCTGGTGGGAAGAAAGATTGTTGCCACCCTGAATTCTACCGGTACGCCGGCTTTGTTCATGCATGCGGCCGATGCCATTCATGGAGATCTGGGCATGATTCAGTCCGGCGACCAGGTATTGCTCATCAGCAAGAGTGGGGAGAGTCCGGAAATCAAGACCCTGGTTCCCCTTATTAAGAAATATGGATTTGTACTGATAGGTATGACCGGACAGCTCAATAGTTTTCTGGCAAAAGAATCGGATTGGGTATTGGATACTACGATTGACAAAGAGGCTTGTCCCTACAACCTGGCGCCCACCACCAGTACGACGGCACAGATGGTAATGGGAGATGTATTGGCGATATGCCTGATGGAGCTGAGTGGTTTTACGGGGAATGACTTTGCCCGTTTTCATCCGGGCGGTAATCTGGGTAAACGGATGTTGTTGCTTACGGGAGATCTGGCGGCGGCACACAGTATGCCAAGGGTATTGCCCACGGCGGGTTTGCGCGAGGTGATTGTAGAAATCACGGAGAAGCGATTGGGGGTAACGGCGGTGGTAGATGATGCCGGTGTTGTTGTCGGCATTATCACCGATGGTGATCTCCGCCGGATGTTGGAAAAGCAAGACGATATCAGTAGGGTAAGGGCGGAAGATATTATGACAAAAGATCCGAAGACGATTGGTCCGGATGCGCTGGCAGCTGAGGCGCTGGAATTGATGCAGGCGCATGATATCAGTCAGTTGATTGTAACGGCACAGGGCAAGTATGGTGGAATTGTGCACCTGCATGATTTGGTGAAGGAGGGTATTATATGATAGCGGTTCCACAGAATCTTGCTATCCCGATGAAAGCCTGTAATATTGCAGGAATCTCAGGTAATTTGCTGCCAGCATGAATCATTCCCACCATTATGTGGCCATTATGGCCGGCGGAATCGGGAGCCGTTTTTGGCCTAAGAGCCGGACGGCCTATCCCAAGCAATTTCTAGACATTCTCAATACGGGCAAATCGCTGTTGCAATGGACGTATCAGCGGTTTGCAACCTTTATACCTGCCGAAAATATTTTTGTGGTTACCAGTGAAGAGTATGCCGGTATTGTGGCAGAGCAGATACCCGGGATGAAGCAGGATAATATTTTAGCGGAGCCCAGCCGGAAGAATACGGCTCCCTGTATTGCCTATATTTCATTTAAGTTGCGGCAGATAGATCCCGAGGCCTGTTTGATTGTGGCACCGAGTGATCATTTGATTTTAGATGAGGAGCGTTTCAGGCAGACTACTTTACAGGCCCTGCATTTTGTAGAGACTGTTCGGGCGCTGGTAACGCTGGGGATCACCCCTACGCATCCTAATACGGGTTATGGTTACATTCAACATGAGCCATTGCCGGTAGCGGAAGGAATTTATAAGGTGAAGACTTTTACGGAGAAGCCCGACATTGATTTAGCAAGAACTTTTATTGCGAGTGGTGATTTTCTATGGAATGCCGGCATTTTTGTTTGGAAGGTAAATACGGTGATTGAGGCATTGGAAAAGCATGAGCCCGAGATGTTCGAGTTATTCGATGCCGAGAACATGCATTTCAATACTCCGGGTGAAGCGTCGGCTATCAATCGGATTTATCCGCTATGTACGAATATATCTATAGACAATGCGGTAATGGAGAAAGCGGGGAATGTATATGTAATACCTTCTTCCTTTGGTTGGAGTGATTTGGGAACCTGGAACAGTGCCTATGACAATCTGGAGAAAGATTATCTCGGCAATGCAGTAGCGGGAGACAGTGTGATGATCATTGATGCTACGCGATGTATGGTATCGGTACCGGATAAGAAATTACTGGTTTTACAAGGGGTAGATGATTGTATTATTGTAGATACGCCTGATGCGCTCATGATTTGCAAAAAGGAGAAAGAGCAGTCCATCAAGGAATATGTTGCCGAGGTCAAGCGCAATATTGGGGATGGGTATCTCTGATTCCAAAGTTCAATTTATGTAAGCAGGTAGGGCTCTTTGCACCCTCCCACCCCTGGATGCGGAAAAACCGATTTTATACTCCGGTTTTGTATCCCCGCCTGCTCTTTGGAAAAATGCAGCATCAAACACCGAAATCTGTAAAATTTGGAATGCCCATCCTCTCTAAAAATCTTGCAATACAGTCGCAATGATTCTACTCGATAGCCTATGACATTTCGGACTGTTCATCGCTAATACCCTGTAATTGAAGTTTATTTGATAACCCCCAATAAAATTGCAGCCATTTTCATTTGAATATTACTTATCTTGATTGAAACAATCTCCCCCCTTCTCTGCAATGATTCCGGTAACCCAATCTTTTCTTCCACCACTCAATGAATTTACCGCACAGGTAGAACGTGCCTTTCAGAACCAATGGCTCACCAATCGCGGTGAACTGGTGCTGGAACTGGAAAAAAAAATCAGTGCGTACCTCACACTGCAGCAACATAAAATAATCATCACCAACAACGGTACCGTACCCTTACAAATCGCCCTGAAGCTGCTCGGTCAACAAGGTGAAATCATTACCACCCCTTTTAGCTATGTGGCTACCACTGCCTCCATCGTTTGGGAAAACTGTACCCCCGTATTCGTCGATATCCATCCCGAAACCCTGACCATTAATGAAAACCTTATAGAAGAAAAGATAACACCCAAAACAACTGCCATTCTCGCTACCCATGTCTTCGGTTTCCCCTGTAATATACCCGCTATCGAAACCATCGCTCGCCGGCACAACCTGAAAGTTATCTATGATGCCGCTCACTGCTTCGGCGTACAATACAACGGTCGTTCCATCTTTGAATACGGCGACGTGAGTACCTGCAGCTTTCACGCAACCAAACTCTTTCATACCGGTGAAGGTGGCGCGATGTTTACCGACCAACCTGACCTTTTCGACCAACTCTATTATAGCCACAACTTCGGTCACAACGGACCACTGCAGTATCACGGACTCGGTATCAATGGGAAAATATCTGAATTGCAGGCAGCCATGGGACTCGCCGTATTACCCTACCTGCCTTCTATCATCG
>JBIIRN010000174.1:0-4635 GCA_044341525.1 Sediminibacterium sp.
CATTAGACGAATCTAATTTTACCCTGCGCGGTTCAGAAACCATTACCTACTATAACAATTCACCTGATGTGCTCACGTACCTCTGGCTTCAACTGGATGAAAACCAGCATAGTTCAGTGAACAATGCCAACTACCAGACCAGTTCTAATCTCAATCGAATTTATACCACCGGTCAACTTGATCAGATGGCCAATGCAGGACAAGACAATGGCAATGGTGAACTGATTCAAAAGATTACTGATGTGAATGGTAAGCCCCTCACTTACCGCATCAATAAAACCATGATGCGGGTAAATCTGCCCACCCCCTTGAAACCCGGTCAACAATTTGTTTTCTCCATTGACTGGACTTATAAAATCACCAATCGCTATCAGTTTTTTGGTCGGGGCGGATATGAAATTTTTTCTGAAGACAGCAATGCACTCTTCACCATTACTCAATGGTTTCCCCGCCTTTGTGTGTACAGCGATTTCCAGGGCTGGCAGAACCACCAATTTGCCGGCACGGGCGAGTTTTCTTTGATTTTTGGTAATTATGATGTACAGATCACCGCTCCTGCAGATCATGTGGTTATGGCAACCGGCGAATGTAAAAACTATGCGCAGGTGTTGAACCCAACTCAGTTGGCTCGCTGGCAAAAAGCACAAACAGTGACTGAGCCCATTGAAATTGTTACGCTCGATGAAGCTACTAAAGCAGAAAAACAGCGGAGCAAAGCCACTAAAACATGGGTATTTACTGCCAACAATGTGCGTGACTTCGCCTGGGGCTCCAGCAGAAAATTTGTGTGGGATGCCATGCCGGCTTATGTGGAAGGAAAGAAAGTGATGTGCATGAGTGCTTATCCGAAAGAAGCTTACAACCTCTGGCGCCGGTATTCCACCAAACTGGTGGCACATACCATCAAAACTTATAGTAAGTTCTCTATTCCCTATCCATATCCAACGGCTCAAAGCATTGAAGCCAGCAACGGTATGGAATACCCGATGATCTGTTTCAACAATGGACGGACAGAAAAAGATGGCACTTACAGTGAATCTACCAAAAATGGAATGGTAGGTGTGATTATTCATGAAGTTGGACATAACTTCTTCCCCATGATTGTAAACAGTGATGAACGCCAATGGTCATGGATGGATGAGGGATTGAATAGTTTTGTAGAATACCTGACTACAGAATTGTATGACAATAAATTTCCTTCCCGCAGAGGACCCGCTTTTGCTATCGCTGACTATATGCGCTTGCCGAAAGATCAGCTGGAACCCATCATGACCAACAGTGAAAACATCATCAATTTTGGCCCCAATGCTTATGCCAAGCCTTCCGCCGGATTGAATATTCTGCGCGAGACAATCATGGGAAGAGAACTCTTTGATGAGGCCTTCAAGGAATATGCACGTCGCTGGGCATTCAAACATCCCACACCCGCTGATTTGTTCCGTACCATGGAAGATGCCAGTGCTGAAGATCTGGACTGGTTCTGGAGGGGATGGTTCTATACGGTGGATCCCTGTGATATTTCATTGGATAGTGTTCGCTATGCTGTTTTTGATCCCAATATGGTCATGCCTGGAATGGGTGGAAGAGTACCGGGTGCAGCAGGTGGACGCCCCTTAGCTAAACCTCTGGTAAATTCATTCGAAGACATTTCCAAAATCCGAAACCGGACCGACAAAAACATTCTTTTCCTGACTGATGTAGACACTACCTTACGCGATTTTTACTGGCGGTATGCGCGTGGATTGGAACCCTACGATTCCGTAACGAAAATCCCGATGCCCAGTCCGGCGACCCCCGAACCACTGACAGAGGAGGAAAAAGCCAAATATGCAGGAATGCATTTGTATGAGATCAATTGTTCTAATAAAGGAGGATTGGTCATGCCCGTTATTGTTGAATTCACCTTTGAAGATGGTACCACGATGCGTGAGAAAATTCCTGCTCAAATCTGGCGCAAGAATGAGTTGAATATGAGCAAGGTTTACATGACAAAGAAGAAAGCAGTGAAGATTCAGATTGATCCTATGCGTGAAACAGCCGATATCAATGAATCAAATAATACATGGCCAAAGGTACCTGAAGCAAGCAAATTCGCTATTTTCAAGGGTAGAATACCCGGCGGTAGGGGGGGAGTACCGCAAGGAATCAATCCGATGCAAGCTTCGCAACAGAAAAAATAATCACATTCTTTCATCACCCGGAACAGTCTTTATGTTCCGGGTTTTTTATTCTCTGTATGAAATACTTTCGCTTTTTAATTGTTTTAATTTTTCTTCCTGCATTGTCACGGGCAGCTGATGTGGATACAGTCAGTATTTATAGTAAATCCATGCAAAAAAAGATTCCGGCTGTTGTTATAACACCCGATGGCTATTCATCACAACCTACCCAGCGATATCCTGTGGTGTATGTATTGCATGGGGCTTTCGGAAATTATTCCAATTGGATCAGGAAAGCACCCCGGCTCCGCGCCCTGTCAGATCAATATCAAATGATCATAGTTTGTCCGGACGGCGCTTCCACCAGCTGGTATTTTGATAGTCCGGTTGATTCTGCTTTCAGATATGAAACCCATGTTGCTAGGGAAGTACCAGATTATATTGATAGTGTATATCGAACAGTCAAGGACAGAAATCGAAGGGCTATTACCGGACTTAGCATGGGGGGGCATGGTGCATTGTTTATTGCTTTTCGCCATACTGATCGTTTCAGCGTTGCCGGAAGCATGAGCGGTGCCCTGCACGTTAGTGTTATCCGCAAGGGCTATGATGTGGAAAAAAGACTGGGTGATACATTGGCCAATGCCGCCTATTGGAAAGATTGGAGCATAGTAAATGTGATAGAGAAGTATCCTGCAGATTCATTGAGTATTTTAATCGATTGTGGAACAGAAGATAGGGTGATACCCATGAACCGAATGGTACATGAAAAGATGTTGCGCTTGAAAATCCCCCATGAATACCTCGAAAGACCGGGAGAACATAACTGGCCTTATTGGGATAATGCGATCAACTATCAGTTGTTTTACATTCACCAGCAGTTTGGTAAAAAAAAGATTAAAGTCGGTAGCAAATAGAATGACGACGCTATTGAATAACTGATTTACTTCTTGATTTTCCACCCACACGCGGACCCTGCTGCAATTGGGGCAGGACTGTTTTTTTTCCGGCAGTATCTAAGGGTTTGGTATTAGTGGCACCATTATCCTGCAGCACATCCAACACATATTTTTCCTCAGCTATCACCCTCCCATAAACCGGATCAAAATACCGCCAGTTTCCATGACGCATAGATTGACCTTCCATTTTGATGATAACTTTCTTATAAACATTCGGCTCCATCGGATCCTGAACCAGGATAGTATCAAGTTGTTGATTGCCCGTTTTTCTGGGTGCCCTCCAATATTCCTCCCTGATTAATCCGGCCATGTTAAAATAACGGCAACGCCCATCCAGATTACCAAACCTGTAATTCTCTTCGGCAATTTTATCCCCCATCAGGTTATAGGTCTTCCAGGTACCCATTTTCATGTCATCAAGGTAATATCCTTCCTCTTCATATCCCGGGTTTCCCCGCAATGCGGGAACCCGATTAACCCATTTCCCTTGTTTACGGTCTTGCATATCAACTTTATTGATAGAATCCCCATGAACCCCCTTGATATAAGATTTATATTGATTCTGTGCCTGTGAACTCAGGCAAAATAGCAGACAAAAAATGATCAATCTACCATTCATAATGCATAAATTGTAGTTTAAATTTATTACAAAAATGCGCATTTGTACTCCCAAAGTATTGTTAAGCATCCCCTTGCTGTTTTCCGGCATTCTTTCTGCACAGATTAAGCCTACGCCCGCTGCAGATCGCCTCGCTGTTGTTCAGCAACGGAAAAACTTATCTGAACAATCGCTTTTGAATCAAGTCCCCTTCCGCAATGTGGGCCCTTCAATTATGAGCGGCAGGGTAGTAGACCTGGAAGTCAATCCGATTGATCCGACAGAAATGTATGTAGCGTATGCCAGCGGTGGTCTGTGGCATACCGTTAATAATGGACAAAGCTTCACTCCCATCTTTGATTCTGCTGATATTTTAACAATAGGAGATATCGCAGTGAACTGGAAAACACGTGCCATCTGGGTAGGAACCGGTGAAGTCAACAGCAGCCGTTCCTCTTATGCCGGTATGGGTATTTACCGTTCTGCCAACAACGGAAAAACCTGGGAATACCTGGGTTTACCCGAGAGCCACCACATTGGTAAAATTCTCCTGCACCCAACCAATGATCAGGTGGCATGGGTGGCTGCTTTGGGACATCTCTATTCACCCAACAAAGAGCGAGGTGTGTATAAAACTTCAGATGCTGGAAAACAATGGAAGCAGGTTTTATATGTTGATGAAAATACAGGTGCCGTTGAAATGGATATCAATCCCCAAAATCCAGATGAGATCTATGCAGCCCTTTGGTATAAAACCCGAAGCGCCTGGAATCTGGTGGAAAGTGGCTCTACCAGTGGAATTTATAAATCTACGAATGGAGGAGAACAATGGCAGCTTATCTCAGGTGCCGGAAGCGGTTTCCCGAACGGAGAAGGAGTGGGCAGAATCGGACTCGCTGTATTTCCTAAAAATCCTTCT
>JBIIRN010000250.1:0-3208 GCA_044341525.1 Sediminibacterium sp.
TGGAAATACCTATCTTAATTTATTGCCGGCAAGCCTACTATCTGAAATGGATATTCTCAAAGGCCCCGCTGCCAGTTTGTATGGTGCAGGTACCGGGGGCGTACTTTTGTTGAAGACCGGAGAGGAATCGACAACCTCCGGAACTCGTATCGATGCTTCTGTAGCAGGGGGTAGTTTTGATCTTTTGCAACAACAACTTTCTTTGCAGACTCAAAAAGAAAATAGCCGGTGGCGCCTGGATCAAGACCACCAGCAATCGAACGGATACCGGGAGCAGACAGCACTCCGACGAGACGCTATTTCGCTTCAATGGCAGCAAAAAGCAGGGGCACACACATTCCAGGCGCAGCTGATCTACAGTAATTTATTTTATCAAACCCCCGGTGGACTTACCCTGGCACAAATGCAAAATAACCCCCGTCAGGCAAGACCTGCCACACCTGTTTTCCCGAGTGCAGTCGCTCAGAAAACTTCTGTTAAAAATGAGACAACACTCTTAGCAGTCAATCACGGCGTACCCTTGTCAGATAATTGGAGTATTCAATCTTTTTTACTGGGGGGAAATACGCGATTTATCAATCCGTTTATCACCAATTATGAGCAACGCAAAGAAAATAATTGGGGCGCAGGAACCACACTTCGTTTTGCCAGGAAAATGCGATCTACCGGTATTGAATGGTTAAATGGAATTGAATGGCTGCGTCAGAATTCGAATGTCACCAATTATTCCAATAAAAATGGAAATCCGGATACGCTTCAATTCAGGGATGACCTTCAGGCAGGTCAATGGTTTGTTTTTTCTCAGTTGTCGATTCAGGCAGGTGATTGGCGAATAGATGCCGGAATCAGTCTCAACCAGCAACGCTTTAGCTATGACCGGATCTCTGCACCTGCCAGCCCGAATCAAAGCAGAAAATTACAATCTCTTGCTACCCCCCGACTTAGTATTACCCGAAAAATCAGCCATCAATTACAATTACAATTCCTGGCCTCCCGGGGATTCTCACCTCCGACCTTGGCTGAAATCAGGCCTTCTGATGGTAATTATTATGGTGATCTCCAGCCGGAATCCGGATGGAACCTGGAATTGGGCTGGAGATGGAATCTGGTTCCCGGTCGGATTAACTGGACTGCCTCCTTGTATCGCTTTATATTAAATCAGGCCATTGTTCGTCGAAACAGTTCCTCTGGGGCTGAATATTTTATCAATGCCGGGGAAACATTGCAGCAGGGCATTGAAAATTTAATTCAATGGCAAATGATTCCCGGCACTAAAAATACCGGTTGGCAGGTTTCCAGCCAACTGGGACATAGCTTTCAACCCTATCGTTTTCGCCAATACCAACAGGGAACTGTTGATTTTTCCGGGAAATCCCTAACCGGTGTACCCCAGCATTTATTAAGCGCTGCCATTCATTTAAAGCATGACAAAGGGTTTTACCTTCAGATGCAGCTGAATTCTACTTCCGCAATCCCTTTGAATGATGCCAATGATGAATGGTCAAACCCCTACCAGTTATTGCAGGCTGAGGCAGGTTGGCGTTGGAAGAAAAAAGGGAATCGCTGGCAGTTTTTCCTGGCTCTTGATAATGGTTTGAATCAGGCCTATAGTCTTGGGAATGACATCAATGCAGCGGGTAGGCGATTTTACAACCCTTCCCCTTCCCGTAACTTTGTAACGGGTATCCGTTTCAATAGCCGTTCATTTGTTTTTTAATATCTTTAACGACACTGATTGTCATATTTAGACACTTTTACAGACAAATGGGAACAGCTAATATTATGGCCACTATTTTGATCATAGATGATGAAAAATCAATTCGAAATGTGTTGAGAGACATCCTTCAGCATGAGGGATACCAGGTAGAGGAAGCAGCTGATGGGGAACAGGGTATAAAAATGTTTCAATCCAAAAATTTCGACCTTGTACTCTGTGACATCAAGATGCCAAAGATGGATGGCATGGAGGTTTTACAGCAGATCATGGCAATCAATTCAGAAGTGCCTGTTATCATGATCAGTGGACATGGCACCATAGAAAATGCTGTAGATGCAGTTAAAAAGGGGGCCTATGATTTTATATCCAAGCCACCCGATTTGAATCGCTTGTTAATTACCCTGCGCAATGCACTTGATAAAAATACGCTCGTTCGGGAGACTAAGATTCTCAAAAAGAAAGTAAGTGGTGTTCAGGAAATTATCGGAGAAAGTGAAGCAATTGATAAAATAAAGGCAACCATTGAGAAAGTTGCCCCCACTGATGCCCGGGTTTTGATTACCGGTGAAAATGGAACCGGAAAGGAACTGGTTGCCCGATGGTTACATGAGAAAAGCCAGCGCTCACAGCAAACTTTGATAGAAGTGAATTGTGCGGCTATCCCTTCCGAGCTGATTGAAAGTGAATTGTTCGGTCATGAGAAGGGGTCTTTTACTTCTGCCATCAAACAGCGAATAGGTAAGTTTGAGCAGGCACATGGGGGAACCCTCTTTTTGGATGAAATTGGGGATATGAATCCCAGCGCCCAGGCAAAGGTGCTGCGTGCCTTGCAGGAAGGTAAAATTACAAGGGTAGGAGGGGAGAAGGAAATCGAGGTGGATGTAAGAGTGATAGCAGCGACCAATAAAAATCTTCTCGAGGAAGTGGAGCAAAAAAATTTCCGACTTGATTTATATCATCGACTGAGTGTAATTTTGATTCAGGTACCTGCTTTGCAGGAAAGAACTTCCGACATCCCCTTGCTGGTCAATCATTTTTTACAGGAGATTGCACAGGCTTATCGACAACCCGTGAAAAAAATTGATGCTGCTGCTCTGGATGCACTGATGAAGTGTCGTTGGAGCGGTAATATCCGGGAATTGAGGAATGTTGTTGAGAGACTGGTGATTTTATCAGAAAAAAATATTTCATTGGCAGATGTTAATAGTTTTGTGCTACTTTGATATCTGAGTACATTTATTCATGTAATTATATTAATTTTCAATCATGGGGTACATTTTGTTGATAATTGGAATTTTGGGCTGGCACCTGGGGATGTATGGTATGTTTAAAAAGGCAGGTATCGAACCTTGGAAAGCATTGATACCCTTTTACAATACCTGGTGTATCGTAGTAGCTACCCAGACCAAGAAGTATTGGTTCTGGTTACAATTCATCCCGATTGCCGGACAATTTATCACGATTTGGCTGACGATTATCTTTGTCATGAAT
>JBIIRN010000175.1:0-4585 GCA_044341525.1 Sediminibacterium sp.
ATGAACATTGACAGCCATATTAGCTAATGCCTGAATCACCAGCGTAAAACTGAGACCCAACGCGAGGAAAGCACCAAAAGCATACGGACATTTTCTAAAGATGCGAATACAACGGAAAAGAAAAAGTAAGTATATAAATACGACAAATGCAGCACCGGCCAGACCATATTCTTCAATGATGATAGAAAATATAAAGTCATTGTATGCCTGCGGCAGAAAATTTCTTTGACGACTATTGCCCGGACCCAGACCCACTAAAATATTTCCGTTAGCGATAGCAATATTGGCCTGTTGAACCTGGTAAGGCACTTCCTGATCACCCGCATAGATAAAATCCTGTACCCGCTTCACCCAGGTTCCGAATCTTCCTAAACTTTTCATTTTTTCAGCCATGACCAATTCCCGGCTCGTATTATCAGTTTTTTCCTGATGGGTGATAACTGCAACGGATACAATAATCGCTACCGGTATCAGTGCAATCAAGATAGTAAGCAAAATATGTTTGAATGAAACTCTTCCAATGAACATCAGCAATAAAGAGGTTGCACCTGTTAGCAGTGCATTGGAGAGATTAGCCGGCATAATCAGTGCACAAATAATGAGTACCGGGACAACAACCGGCAGGAATCCATTTTTAAAATCCTTGATGACTTCCTGCTTTCGGCTCAATAGTCTCGAAACATACATGAATAAGGCCAGCTTGGCCAGGTCACTCGTCTGAAGTGTAAGGTTGATGACCGGCAATTTAATCCATCGACTACCCTCATTGATTTTAGCACCAAAAAATAAAGTATAGAGTAATAAAGGAATAGATACAATAAAGAGGAAGGAAGCCACTTTTGAGAAAAAGGTATAGTTGATGCGGTGCAGGAAGAAAACGATCAATAACCCGATGATCGTAAAAGAAATCTGTTTAAATAAATAAACACCGGTATTACCTTTATTCATTTTATAGGCCAGTGAACCGGTAGCACTGTATACTACCAGAATAGAAATGAGTGACAACAACAATAAAATCCCCCAGATATACCTATCACCCCTGGTTCTGCTGACCAGTTGACCCTTCACACCATCAATGGAAGGAATTTGCATCAATATGGGTTCATTGGAAGCTGCCATGTGTCTTTTCTGATATTACAGTTCTTTCACTGCGTTTTTAAATTGTGTGCCACGATCTTCATAATTAGTAAAGAGATCGAAGCTGGCACAGGCCGGACTTAACAATACCACATCACCCTTGGTAGCCAGTTTAAAAGAAGCATTCACCGCTTTTTTAGCAGATTCTGTTTCTACAATTACCGGAACGATGTCTTTAAATGCCTGAATAATTTTTTTGTTATCGGTTCCCATGCAAACGATGGCCTTCACCTTATCTTTTACGAGATCTGCAATGAGCTGATAATCGTTGCCCTTATCTACGCCACCCAGCACCAGAACGACGGGTTTATTCATACTTTCCAATGCATACCACGTACTGTTCACATTGGTAGCTTTAGAATCATTGATGAATTCAACACCACGAACCGTAGCCACAAATTCCATGCGATGCTCCAGACTCTGGAAGTTATGTATGGCTTCCCGGATCTTTTCCTTTCGGATACCCAGGGTAGCGGCAGCAATCCCTGCAGCCATGGTGTTGTACTGGTTGTGCTTCCCCTTCAGGGCAAAGTCATAGATACTCATGCTCACTCTTTCTTCCTGGATTCTGAGCATCATCTGGTCTCCTTTGATGTAGGCTCCTTTTTTTACTTCTTGTTTCATAGAAAAGGGTAATGGGTTAGTATGTAAATGAATAAATGGGATTTTTTTCATGATGACTTCGTCATCCTGGCAATAGATAAAGTAATCTTCACTGGTCTGATTTTCGATGATTCGGAACTTACTATTGATATAATTAGAAAACTGGTAATCGTAGCGATCAAGGTGATCTTCAGTAATATTGAGCAATACTGCGATATGGGGACGAAAAGTGCGGATATCATCTAACTGAAAGGAACTAATCTCCAGAACATACAAAGGCTTGGGCTGATGATATACCTGGCGGGCAAAAGAATAACCGATGTTTCCAACCAGGGCTGCATCCAAACCTGCTGTTTTACAAATATGATAGATCAGGGAAGTAGTAGTGGTCTTTCCATTGCTACCCGTAATAGCAACAATTTTACTATCACCTTTATAACGAAATGCCAGTTCAATTTCACCCATTACCGGAATTCCCTTGGCACGGAGTTGCTGTACAATAGGGTTCTTCTCGCCTATACCCGGACTTTTCACTACTTCATCTGCACTCAAAATTTTCTCCAGTGTATGTCCGCCCTCTTCAAATGAAATACCCTGATCTTGCAGTTCAGCACGATGCGAAGGCTTGAGTGTTCCTCCATCACTCAGAAAAACGTCATACCCGCGGGCAGCCCCGAGTAAAGCAGCACCTACTCCGCTTTCACCCCCACCTAATATGACTAAGCGCTTCTGCATGAATTAACGAATCTTGAGGGTTATGATAGACAATACGACACATATGATGGTAATAATCCAGAAACGAACAGCTATCTTACTCTCGTGGTATCCTTTTTTCTGATAGTGATGATGCAACGGGCTCATCAACAGAATCCTTTTCCCTTCTCCATATTTCTTCTTGGTATATTTGAAATAACTCACCTGAAGAATCACACTCAGGTTTTCCACCAGAAATACGCCACAGAAAATCGGTATGAGTAATTCCTTGCGAACGATGATGGCGAGAGAAGCAATGATACCTCCAAGGGCGAGACTGCCGGTATCACCCATGAAAACCTGTGCTGGAAAAGCATTGTACCAGAGAAATCCGATACAGGCTCCCACAAAGGCACCCACGAAAATGGATAATTCACCGAGGTTGGGGATGTACATCACATCGAAATAATCTGCCAGGATATAGTTACCGCTTACATATACAAATACTCCGATGCCTGCACCAATGATGGCACTAACGCCGGCAGCTAAGCCGTCTAATCCGTCGGTCAGGTTTGCTCCGTTAGATACAGCAGTAATGATAAATGTTACAATGAGAATATAAATGATCCAGGTATATTTCTCCGCGCCCGGTCCGATCCAACTGATGAGCTTGCTGTAATTGAATTGGTGATTTTTTACAAAAGGAATGGTAGTAATGGGGGTCTTTACTTTTACGAATCGTTTTTCGATGCCATTCAGTTTTCTCACAATAATGTTGGAATCTTTGGCTAATCTTTCTCCTTTTTGTAATTGTGCAGTCGGGGTTGTAATTACCTCGCGTTCTACCGTTACTGCATTGCTGAAATAAAGAGATACCCCAATGATAATCCCCAGACCGACTTGTCCAATAATTTTTGAAATTCCTGCCAGTCCATCACTGTCCTTTTTCACAAAGCGCTCACCGGCTGCCAACGCTTTCTGACGTGCTTTGATTTTAAAATAATCATCCAAAAATCCAATGAATCCAAGCCAAACCGTACATAAAATCATCAGTCTTATATACAGCTTATCAAGGTTGGCAAAAAGAAGCGTAGGAATTAAAATACTCAGCAGGATAATAATTCCACCCATGGTAGGGGTACCTTTTTTTTGCATCTGACCTTCGAGTCCCAAATCACGAACTGTTTCTCCGATTTGTCTTTTCCGAAGAAATTCAATCATCTTCTTTCCAAATATGGTAGCAATCAAGAGCGACAGAACCACTGCCATTGCGATGCGGAAAGTCAAAAACTGAAACAATCCCGCACCGGGCAGATGAAAAGTCTTACTGAGCCAACTGAACAGATGATATAACATAGATAGGTTTCAGTTAATGGTTAATTATTTTTCCAGCAGTTGAAAGGTTTCGGCCAATACTTGTTTGTCATCAAATGGATATTTAGTTCCCTTGATCTCCTGGTATTTTTCATGTCCTTTACCGGCAACTAAAATGATATCGCCACTTTTTGCCAGAGATACTGCTGTCTTGATGGCTTCCTTTCTGTCACTTACCGTCAGGTATTTTCTGGCATCGGCAGCTTCCAATCCACGCTGCATATCTTGAAGAATTTCTGCCGGATCTTCCGTTCTAGGGTTATCGCTGGTGAGGATTACATTGTTGCTGTATTGCACTGCAATTTTTGCCATTACGGGGCGCTTGGTTTTATCGCGATCACCTCCACAGCCCACTACGGTAATAATAGACTGATTTCCTTTTCTAAGCTGGCGGATGGTGGTGAGAACATTTTCAACCGCATCGGGGGTATGGGCATAATCTATAATACCGATGATGCCTGAATTGCTTACCTGATAATCAAATCGGCCTTCTGCACCTGTGAGTGCACTCAGGTGGGTAAGTACTTTGGTAGGTTCTTCACCTAGCAGGCAGGCAGCGCCAAATACGGCAAGCAGATTATATGCATTGAATTCACCGATTAATCGGAAATGTACCTCTACATCATTTACCTGCATGACCAGTCCGGTTAGTACATTCTCCAAAATCTTCCCTTTGAAATCAGCCGGCTGATGCAGACTGTATACCCTCCGGATCGCTTTGGTATTCTGCAGCATTACCTGACCTCTTTTATCATCAGCATTGGTGAGAGCAAATGCT
>JBIIRN010000176.1:0-4579 GCA_044341525.1 Sediminibacterium sp.
TTATTCAGAATGCCCGGTCTTTTGTGATATGGGCCATACCCCAGAACGATTTCAGTATTTTCATCATAAGCTTGCTGCATCTTATCCAGCCAGAATTCGGAGGCAGGAATGCAATCCGCATCCGTCAATAAAAGTGTTTCATATTTGGCAGACCGGATCCCCATACTCAACGGAAACTTTTTACCTGTAATCAATTTGGCTTCCTGTGTTAGCAGGATATGATTAATGTGTTTAAATGATTTTTTGAATTCGTCAATTACATATCTTCCGTCATCAAGGGAATTATCATTAACAATCACCAATTCATGGGTGGAAGGGTAATGTTGAACCAGAATTCCCGGTAAGTTCCTGGCCAGGTTTTCCGCTTCATCTCTGGCACAAATAATCACTGAAACGGCCCGGTCATTGTGTTCTTTTTTTGGTTTTTCCCGATAAAATGCCAGCCGGCTGAAAATACCGAGGTAATAAAACAGTTGAATGAGGGCAACAGAGCAAAAGGCGTAAAAAAGCAGTAGGCTTACAATTTCGGGGATCATGCAGCAAAAATAGTGGTTGTATAGCAATCCTTTTCCTCAATATTCTCACAGGGGGTTGAATAACATGGACTAATACACTCCGCTTTCATGTATTTTTGTACATGGCTGAATCAATTTTCACCCTGACCGGGAAAGATCCGCAATCTAAGGCACGTGCAGGCATGCTAAAGACCGACCACGGAGAAATTCCAACTCCTATTTTTATGCCGGTCGGTACGGTTGGAACCGTAAAAGCAGTTAATCAGCAACAACTAGAGCAACTGATTTGTGCCCGAATCATTTTAGGAAATACCTATCATCTCTACCTTCGTCCGGGTACTGCTATACTGGAGGCTGCGGGTGGCTTACATCAATTTATGAATTGGCAGAGACCCATTCTGACCGACAGCGGCGGATATCAGGTCTTTTCGTTGGCAGCCAATAGAAAGATAAGCGAGGAGGGAGTAGTTTTTCAATCACACATCGATGGCAGCCGGCATTTGTTTACACCTGAATCTGTAATGGGTATTCAGCGAAGTATCGGGGCTGATATAATCATGGCTTTTGATGAATGTCCTCCCTATCCCAGTGAGTACAATTATGCAAAAACTAGCATGGAATTAACCCATCGATGGGTTAAGCGCTGCAGCGAATATTTAGATACACATCCCCCCTTATATGCTCATCAGCAATACCTATTTCCAATTGTACAGGGAGGAACCTATGCTGATTTGAGACGGGCTTCCTGTGAATTCGTAGCATCGCTGGATGCACCCGGTAATGCTATCGGGGGGCTAAGTGTGGGTGAACCGGAGGGGATGATGTATGAATTTGCCGGCTTATGTTGTGAGCATCTCCCGGAGCAGAAACCCCGCTACCTCATGGGAGTAGGAACCCCCTGGAATTTGCTGGAATGTATTTCGCTCGGGGTTGATATGTTTGACTGTGTAATGCCTACCCGCAATGGTCGCAATGGCATGCTTTTTACGACCGCAGGAGTGATTAATATCAGGAATAAAAAGTGGGCGGATGATTTTAGTGAAATTGATTCCGGACTTCCGGCTGAGAGCCGGTTACCCTATACCAAAGCATATCTTCGGCATTTATTTGTAGCCGATGAACTGCTGGCACTGGAATTAGCCAGTCTACAAAATCTTATTTTTTATTTATGGCTGGTGGGGGAGGCCAGGAAAAAAATTTTGGAAGGTGAATTTTTATCCTGGAAGCAGGAAATGGTGCAGGTTTTTAAGCAACGACTATGATGCTTTTGACCTTTCTTTTTCATTTTCACCCCTATCATTGCCCTATCTTTGTGGAGACCCATGAAAAAGATTGACTGGTATATACTCCGGAAGTTTCTGACCACCTTTTTCTTTGCCATCTTTTTATTTACGATCATAGCAGTAGTGGTAGATGTAAGTGAAAAGACCGATGAGATGGTTCGCTCCCGTTTAGGGGTAAAGCGAATTATCATGGAATACTATATTGGATTTGTACCACACATCATTGCCTTATTGTTTCCTCTTTTTATATTTATTTCAGTCATTTTCTTTACCTCCAAAATGGCTGTACAGAGTGAGATTGTTGCCATTATTTCCGGAGGAACCAGTTATTGGCGCTGGCTTCGGCCGTATTGGATTGGAAGCATCTTTTTGGCAGTGGTGCTTTGGGTGGCTAATCAGTATATAGTGCCACGGGCGAACAAAATCAGAAGTAGTTTTGAATCTAAATATATAGATGCCAACTCCAGTTATAACGCGCTGATTGGAGGCAATACCCATATCTATTTTCGGGTAGATTCATTTACTTATGCCGGAATCATGCGCTATGATACGCTGATCAAAAGGGGAGGGCCTATATTCATGTATCGGTTTGCCAATAATCGCTTGCAGGAAAATATGCGCGCGGAAAGTATTGTGTGGGATACAGCTACCAGGAAATGGCGACTTGAATCAGTGATCAACCGAAAGGTGAATCCGCTGGGGGAAAAGGTGACCTTACTTGATTATGAAAATCGTACTTACAATTTTACCCCACAAGATCTGGGTAGGGATAAATACACCAAAGAGCGGTTGACAACTCCTGAATTAAATCGTTTCATCGATTTGGAAAAGCTGAGGGGTTCCGAGGGGTTGAATGAACTACTGGTGGAAAGGTATCGGCGAGATGCTACCAGCGCTACGGTTGTCTTGCTCACTTTGATTGGGGCCATTATAGCCGGTAGAAAGGTAAGGGGTGGAAGTGGATTACACTTAGCTATAGGATTTATGCTAGCCGCTTTATTCATTGTTGCAGACCGTTTTTCTACGATATTTTCTACTAAGGGAAATTTACCCCCTATGCTGGCGGCCTGGATACCTAACATGTTGTTTTTGGGCGTAGTTATTTACCTCTATCGCAAGGCACCCAAGTAATTGTTAAAACGATTTTAACGTTCCAGCGGCCTCAGTTCTTTGCTCTGCAAGGTAACAAGGACTACCTTTGTTTCGGCACCATTTTTGATTATCATTCGAAGAACAAAATCAAATTATACTTTAAAAATTCGCTGAATATGGGCATTATTAAGGAAAGATTCAAGTCGAAAGCAGATATCGCTAACGCTGAAATCAAGGAAATCCTGAAGGAACACGGAAGTAAAAAAGCCGGCGAGGTTACTCTGGCCCAAATTTATCAGGGAATGCGGGGAATTACCGGATTGGTTACTGAAACCAGTTTGCTGGATGCCCAGGAGGGAATTCGCTTTCGGGGTTATAGTATACCTGAATTACAGGCAAAGTTGCCCACTGCCAAGCCGGGTGGCGAGCCGATGCCCGAAGGTCTCTTTTACCTGATGTTGGTAGGAGAATTACCTAATGAACAGGATGTTCAGCATATTACGAATGTATGGATGCGGAGAAGTCATGTTCCGAACCATGTTTTTGCTACTATTGATGCCCTGCCAATTAATACTCACCCGATGACCATGTTTGTAACGGGGGTAATGGCTTTGCAGACTGAGAGTAATTTCGCCAAAGCTTATGCCAAGGGGTTGAATAAGAAAGAATACTGGGCTTATGTATATGATGATGCGATGGATCTGATAGCCCGTTTACCGAGGATTGCGGCATATATCTATCGCCGTAAGTACAATAACAATGAACATATTCATCCGGATGGCTTACTCGACTGGGCGGGCAATCTGGCTCACATGATGGGTTACCAGGATGAAAGCTTTATGGAGTTGATGCGATTATATATGACCATTCATGCAGACCATGAAGGGGGAAATGTATCTGCTCATACAACCCACCTGGTAGGATCTGCCTTAAGTGATCCTTACTTGAGCTATGCTGCGGGTATGAATGGTCTGGCTGGTCCATTGCACGGATTGGCCAATCAGGAAGTAATTAAGTGGATTTTTGAAATGCAGGAAAGTTTGGGTACGGATGCTCCTACAAAAGAACAAATTGCAAAATATGTTCAGGATACACTGGCCTCTGGAAAAGTAGTTCCCGGTTATGGCCATGCGGTTCTTCGCAAGACTGATCCCCGGTTTACTGCACAGATGGAGTTTGGTAAAAAACACATGCCTGATGACAAACTGGTGAATACGGTTTGGAATATCTATGAAACTGTTCCTCCCATCCTTCAGTCATTAGGAAAGATTAAAAATCCCTGGCCCAATGTTGATGCCCATAGCGGTGCTTTATTGGTGCACTATGGTTTGGTAGAGTATGAATTCTATACTGTATTATTTGCCGTGAGTCGCGCATTGGGGGTTTTGGCCAGTCTTTGTTGGGACAGGGCATTAGGTTTCCCTATTGAGCGGCCGAAATCTGTTACAACCGAAGCCGTTAAAAATTGGCTGGTTGGCAAAGATGAGATCTGGGAGTAATCATTCCAGTTAAATTTTGAAATACCCCCCTCAATAATTAAATTTGCAATCCATTGGGGGGTTAGCTCAGTTGGCTAGAGCGCTTGCATGGCATGCAAGAGGTCGTCGGTTCGACCCCGATACTCTCCACAATACAATGTATCTGCAATTCATAGTGAGTTGCAGATTTTTTTTTGGGTTTGCTTAGTTG
>JBIIRN010000177.1:0-4531 GCA_044341525.1 Sediminibacterium sp.
AAACATGGTATTTTTCTATTGGCCCGCATCGGGTGTCCACCGATACCTGGCATTTCTTTGAGGGCGCAAAGATAAACAATGCGTTTCTTACCTGTTAGCCTAACCATCTTACCCACCCTTTTGTCTCACCCCCTTGATCATGTAGAGGATACACGATTTATTATTTGAATAAGTATAGTTTATACTATTTCAATCATTTGATTATCAATATTTTATATAATACTTTTCGAAGAATTAACAGGAACTTAACCCCAGAAGCACGCCCTTCATAAAAAAACATTTGGGTACGAAAATTTTTTTTATATTATTGCAATCACCAATAAAGGCAGTACAATCAAATTGAGATGAGTAAAAAGCAGTTATTTACACTTGAATTCCCGGTTAAATGTTCCCCCAGCATATTATATGAATTTTTGGCAACCCCGGCCGGATTGCAGGAATGGTTTGCAGACAAAGTAGACGAATGGGATAATGTTTATAGTTTTTCCTGGAATGGGGAAAAGCCCGATAAGGCCGAAGTGATGGAAAAAGAACAGGATAAATTCATTCGCTATCACTGGTTGCATAGTGAGAAAGGAGAATATTTCGAATTCAGAATAGAAAAAACAGAGATCTCGAATCAAACCATTTTGTTGGTGAAGGATTTTGCTGAAAAAAATGAAATCCGGGATCAATCTCGTCTCTGGGAATACCAATTGAAAGAACTTTTTCACCGGATTGGCAGCAATTAATATTGCTTTCAGATTCCCGGAATCTTTATCCACTCAGAGAATATTTCCGTCCAGATGGCAGGTATCTTTTCCCAGTCGGTCAACGGCTGCCAGCAACTGTATTTGATAAAGGATTGTTGCTTTAAATCCTCTTCCCGCGCTGCGGAAACCGGAACGAGTCGCTGCATATCATAATGATGTTGCCAGGGATTATCCGACATATCCAACATCCAACCGGGCTTAGCATCTTTCTTCCAACGTGAAATATTTTCCAACCAGTAATCTCGGCTGCTTCCCTGTAATATCAAGTGTAGGCTAAAACCATTTCCCCAACTAAAAAAACTTCGCATAGCCCGGGTGTTATCTTCAGCATAATAACGCGGATAATCTAACATCACCCAGGGCAAGTCCAAATATCTCTCTCCCTTAGAAATCTTGGGTGTCCATCGAAGCCAATCTCCCTTCTCCGCTGCCGCTATTCCAGCTGTAACCTGAAGATATGACTCAGCCACCTGACCCATCAATGCATATACTTTTTCAATTACCAAATTCTTGGTAAAAATCACTGACGGATCCTGCACCAATGCCCATTCCTGTGGCGAAAGTGTTACTTTTGAAGTCTCCATAACCGACCATTTATCCTGCATAAAAGTGATAAAAAAATTAGATATTCTTGTCATTAAGTCCTTTATCGGACCTTTTATTGCGGCCTTTTCTATTTCGGTCTTTGTACTAACCATGCAATTTTTCTGGCTGTACATCGATGATATGGTGGGTAAGGGCCTCGACTTCCCGACATTAGCCAAAATGGTAGGATTGGTCACTTTGTTTTGGATTCCCACTGCATTGCCTTTATCGCTGTTATTCTCATCAATCATGACTTTTGGCAATCTGGGAGAATCATTTGAATTGATTGCTATCAAATCAGCTGGCATTCCCCTGCTTCGTTTCATGCGTCCCCTGTTGATTTTTGCCTTATTGGTGACCGGTTTGGCATTTGTGTTTGCCAACAATATCTTTCCGATTACCCAAAAAAAATTATCCGCGCTCAAGTATGACATCATCGTTGCCAAACCTGCTTTTGATATCAAAGAGGGTGTATTCTACGACAAAATAGATGGATATGTAATCAAACTGGGTAAAAAAGAAAAAAATGACAGTGTCATCCACGACGTGGTCATTTTTGAAAGGGGAGGGCCATTACAAGATTTTCTAATTGTTGCCAAATCCGGGGTGATGCGACTCACCCCCAACAAAAGAGATTTGGAATTTATCTTAAAAGATGGCTATCGATTTGAAGAAACCGGTCCGCGCAATACCCGCAACACCCAGTTTATCCAGATGGGCTTTTCCACCTACAAAAAAGTTTTCGATCTGAAGAGTTTCCAGATGTCTAAAACAAGTGATAGCGCTTTCTATGATGCGAAGATGCTGAGTGTACGTCAACTGAACATTTCAATCGACTCACTCGATAAGATAGATTCTATTTTCATCAGCAAGACCGGCATCGAATTCAGTCCCTACCTGCCCTTTATCCGTTATGTAGATACCGGCTGGAAGCAACCCACCGCGAAAGCACTCCCGATTCAACGTTCGGCTGATGAGCTGATACCTGATTCACTCAAACAAATGGTATATAGCAATGCCATGGGAAATATCCGAAACATCAGATCGGGAACGGTCATGCTGGAATCAGACTTCAAAGAGAGAAACGAAATACTGAATCTCCACAAGATAGAATGGCACCGAAAATTCACCCTTTCCTTTGCCTGCCTGGTGCTATTCATGATCGGTGCACCCCTGGGATCTATCATCAGAAAGGGGGGGTTGGGCATGCCCCTGGTATTTGCGATTATCTTTTTTGTATTCTTTTACCTGCTCAATAATTTCGGGGAGAAATTTGTCAAATCCGGCGAGCTAACAGCCCTGAATGGAATGTGGCTATCTACCTCCATCCTGATTCCAATCGGCCTATTCCTTACTTATAAAGCGATGAACGATTCTCAACTTTTCAATCAGGAATTCTACTATCGTAAGTTTACCCAGCTGCGTCGCTATTGGATAACTTTATTTCCCGCAAAAGACAAAAAAAGCCAATCATGAAAAAAAATATCAACCGCCGCGCTTTTATTGCGACTGGAACCAAAGCAGGTATATCCGCCGGTCTAATTGCCGCGGGCTTTCCGGCCCTGGGAAGTTCCATTCATTTTACCAGTGCAAGCATCGGATATACCCAGCAACCCCTGCCCTATGACTATAAGGCACTGGAACCCGTAATCGATGCCACCACCATGAACATTCACTTCAATAAACATGCTGCGGGTTACACCAAAAATTTGAGCGATGCGTGTTCTGCAGAAAAAGTAGATACCGCAAATACTTCTCTGGAGCAATTGTTGAGAGGCATTTCAAAATATTCTATCAAGATGCGCAACAATGGCGGAGGGCATTTCAACCACGAATTTTTCTGGCAATGCATGCAAGCAGCCGGCCCCACTGAACCCGGTGGCAGCTTATTGCAAGCCATTCAACGTTCTTTTGGCTCAGTAGAATCGATGAGAAATCAATTCAGCGATGCAGCCAAAAACCGATTTGGAAGTGGCTGGGCCTGGCTGATCAAAACGGCTGATAATGGACTGGCCATTGGTTCTACTCCTAACCAAGACAATCCACTCATGGACATCAGTGATCTGAAAGGGAAGCCCCTGCTGGGACTTGATGTATGGGAACATGCCTATTACCTGAACTATCAAAACAGACGGGCAGATTATATCTCTAACTGGTGGAAACTGGTGAACTGGAACTTCGTGCAACAAAACTTTGATTAATTCTCATTCTTCATTATTTAAATACATACTGTGCAAGTACAAGTTAATTGGGTAAATACCCTTGCCTTTGATCTGGGCTCACCGGATACCAATCACATTGTTCGCATTGATGCTTCCAAAGAATCAGGTGGAACAGATACCGGCCTGAATCCGAAAAAATTATTGCTGGGTTCTCTTTGTGGCTGCAGTGGCATCGACGTTGTAGAAATTCTGAAAAAAATGAAAGTATCCTTTCAGCGCATTGAAATCAGTGCTACTGCCGAACAAACAGAGGAAACTCCTAAGACCTTTCGTTTCATCCATATGGTGTACAAAACAGACGCGGCAGCTGAAGATGCAGACAAGGTAGCCAGAGCCGTATCGCTATCACACGAAAAATATTGTGGCATATCTGCAATGCTGGCCAAACATTGTCCGATCACCTATGAAATAGCCGGATTCTGATTGGCATCCACTACAAAAATTAACCTCCTGAATAAGGCACAACAAAATCTTCGGCTACAGCAATTCATTACTGCCGGCAGTATTTTTCTGCTACTGGCGAAAATGACTGCCTATTATTTTACTCATTCTCTTGCCATTCTTACCGATGCGCTTGAGAGCATTGTAAATGTGGTAGCCGGGTTGGTGGGTCTGTATAGTTTATATGTGGCAGCTAAGCCCCGTGACCTCGATCACCCGTATGGTCACGGAAAAGCAGAATTCGTTTCCGCGGCTGTGGAAGGTACCCTGATTGTAGCTGCCGGTCTACTCATCATTTATGAAACCATCACCGATTTCATCACGCCCCGAACTCTCCATCAACTGGATATAGGCTGCTGGATTGTCGCAGGTACTGCTTTGCTCAATTTTATCGGTGGAATGATATGCCTCCGAATAGGCAAAAAAAACAATTCATTGGCATTACAAGCCAGCGGGAAACACCTCCAGGTAGACAGCTATTCAACCCTGGCAATCTTGTTGGGATTGGTTATCATGATATTTACCCAACTC
>JBIIRN010000021.1:0-15339 GCA_044341525.1 Sediminibacterium sp.
TTTCGCTACTGATCAGGCATCTATTCGCTTTTTCGTACCTTTGCAAAGCTATTTTCCGAGCCATCGTTCCGCCTTTGGCGGAAAGGAAAGTCCGGACAGCACAGAGCAACCTACCGGTGAATAGCCGGCTTTCGCCCCGCGCGAAAAGAGAGAGTGCCACAGAAAATAACTACCCTGTTCGCAAGGATAGGGAAAAGGTGAAAAAGTGAGGTAAAAGCTCACTATGCAAACAGGTAACTGCTTGCATGGGTAAACCTTAGGTGCTGTAATGCCATGTATAGGATCGATTGAAGGCTGCTCGCCTGAGATCCAGGGTAGGCAGCAAGATCATTTCAGTAATGGAGTGACCAGATAAATGATGGTTTAGAAACAGAATCCGGCTTACGAGAAAATAGCATACCCCTGCAGAGGTTCATTCAACATCTGCAGGGGTTTTTCTTTGTATATTTGCGGCCTATGACACAAGAGCAACTTAAAGTTTTGAGGGACCGCGTTATCGTCCTGAGGAGGTTTCTTTGACGTCGATAATCGTAACTACAAATTAGATACTGACCGACAACTTTCCCTTTCTCCCGGATTCTGGGATGACAATGTACGG
Organism: Sediminibacterium sp.; assembly: GCA_044341525.1. Taxonomy (GTDB): domain Bacteria; phylum Bacteroidota; class Bacteroidia; order Chitinophagales; family Chitinophagaceae; genus Sediminibacterium. The sequence continues at coordinate 599 of JBIIRN010000021.1, forward strand.
GCCACTTCCGTGATGAAAGAAATCAAGGTCAATGAATATTGGCTGAAACTCTATCGCCAGGTAGATTCGGCTGTAGAAGATTTTGCTGTTCTCTTTGATTTTTGGAAAGAAGGGGATGCCACAGAGGAAGAAGTGAAGACTGCCTATGCCCTTTCCCAGCAATTGATTGAAGAAGCTGAATTGAAAAGTACCCTCAACAAACCGGAGGATGAATTGCCAGCCATCTTGCAGATCAATGCAGGTGCAGGAGGTACTGAAAGTCAGGATTGGGCCGAGATGTTATTACGCATGTATCGCATGTATGGTGAGAAGCAGGGTTGGCAGGTAACTGAACTCGATTACCAGGAAGGAGAGGGAGCCGGCATTAAAACCGCTACGCTTCAGTTTGATGGTGATTTTGCTTATGGCTATTTGAAAGCCGAGAGTGGCGTACATCGCCTCGTGAGAATTTCTCCCTTCGATAGCAATGCACGCCGACATACTTCTTTTGCTTCCGTTTTTGTTTATCCCCTCATAGATGATACCATCGAGATACAGGTAAACCCCGCAGATCTGGAATGGGCATTCTTCCGAAGTGGTGGCAGTGGTGGTCAAAACGTCAACAAAGTAGAAACAGCAGTACGGCTGAAACACCTACCCAGTGGTTTCATCGTTGAATGCCAACAGGCACGTACACAGGGTGAAAACCGTGAATTGGCGCTGAAGATGTTGAAGAGTCGTTTGTATGAGGAAGAACTACGCAAGCGCCAGGAAGTACTCAACGCTACCAATGCCGGAAAAAAGAAGATTGAGTGGGGCAGTCAGATACGCAGCTATGTATTTCATCCCTATAAAATGATCAAGGACCACCGTACCGATTATGAAGTTGGCAATGTAGGTCCGGTAATGGATGGCGATCTGGATGGCTTTATCAAGGCCTACCTAATGATGGAAAAAGAAACAGCGTAAAACTTTCGGGAATTTTAAAGATACTGGTACCAACGTTTGTTGACATCCCAGCGCTCCATTTCTTTGGCTACTTCTGTGAGGAAGGAAGCACCCATACTTCCATCAATGATTCGGTGATCATAACTGAGCGATAAGTACATCATGTGCCGAACGGCAATCACATCTCCCTCAGCAGTTTCCATCACCATGGGCCGCTTCTTTATAGCACCCGCGGCTAATATAGCAACCTGTGGCTGGTTGATAATCGGGGTACCCATCAAACTACCAAAAGTTCCTACGTTGGTAAATGTAAAAGTACCACCGGTGGTATCATCCGGTTTCAATTGATTATTGCGGGCAGCATCTGAGAGTTGATTTACTGCCCTGCTCAAACCTACTACATTCAACTGATCAGCTCCCTTGATAACAGGAACAATCAGGTTACCGGAAGGTAAGGCGGTAGCCATACCAATATTAATGTCTTTGCGCAATATGATCTGCTCACCATTCACAGAGCAATTGATGAGCGGAAACCGCTTCATCGCATTCACTATACATTCAATAAAAAGGGGCGTAAAGGTCAGTCGGGTTCCCTCTCTTTTTTCAAATTCATCTTTCACCCGCTGGCGCCAAAACACCATGTTGGTAACATCTGCTTCGGTAAAGCTGGTAACATGCGGACTTGTCTGTACGCTGTTGACCATGTGCTTGGAGATCAGTTTCCGCATGCGGTCCATCTCCTGTATTTCCGTCTCTCCCGAAACAATCACCTTCGCCGGGTCAGACCATTTGCCGTTTTTAGAGGGCTCTTCCGGCATGGGTCTTGCCGGCGCAGCTTGAACCGTTTTTTCCAAAGGAACCGCCTGTATAACAGGGGGGGCAACGATTTCTTCCGGCAAACGTGGCGCGGCTGGCAACTGAACAGCAATCAGATCGGAATTAACCGGAACCACTGGTTCTTGTGCAGGAATGGCTTCCGCTTCCGTAAGAGCCGGGGCGGCAGCTTCAATAATATTTTCCGGCTGGGATACCTCGCTTTTTTCTGCAGCAGTAACCGTCGAACTAACAGGAGCGGCAAGAGGAATGGGGGCAGCTATTTTACCTGCTTTCTTATCGGCCACATACTGTAGTATATCTTTTTTGGTAACCCGGTATTCATGTCCGGTTCCGGGAATTTGCTCCAGTTCACTCATCGATATCCCCTCGCGCTGAGCAATATTCAATACCAAAGGAGAATAAAACCTGTTTACGCCTGTCTTGCCTGAAGGAAGTTCCTCCATCTGGATAGGAGAAGGCACGTAGGGAATTTCTGCTACAGACGGAGTCGGTTCGACTACGGGAACCACGGGTTCTGGCAGAGGTGCCGTTTCAACAGTGGGCGGCGGGGGAGGAGGGACAACGATTGGTTCGGACAATTCAATTTTGGCAGGTACTTCAGTACCGCCTCCGGTATCAATACGGGCAATAACAGCACCAATCGGTACTACATCATTGACTGCAAATAAAATCTCTGCTAAGGTACCGGCTGCTGTTGAAGGAACTTCACTATCCACTTTATCAGTGGCTATATCCAGCACCGTTTCATCCATCGACACTTTATCACCTACCTGTTTGTGCCATTTCAGGATAGTGGCTTCCATGATGCTCTCGCCTAATTTGGGCATAATCAAATCAACAAGCGCCATAGGTTTATTGCAAGCGGTGTTTAAATGTGCACGTATAAAATAACAGCAGAAAAGCGCGTGACTATAACAACTGTTCGTTTATACGAGAACCAATAAAAATCAATAACTTATAATTACAAATTTCCTTGATTCAACCCCAAATGTAAACGTAATTTGAAGAAGGATATTCACTTGTTGTCCACAATCTCTGCGAATAGCAGCCGAAGGGTATGGGCAGCCGTCAGCTCAATATTTCTTTTTCGGTCAAAGCGGAAACGCATTTCCTGGCTTTTAACTCCCCGTGCACTTGCCACAGCAATCCATACCAATCCTACCGGTTTTTCTGCAGTGGCCCCTCCGGGTCCCATGATACCGCTCACTGCTATGGCATAATCAGCTTCCATCAGTTGGCGGGCCGCCGAAGCCATTTGTTCTACAGTGGAAGCGCTGACAGCACCATGCTCCTGCAAACTGGATTCCGTCACCCCCAATAGTTTTGTTTTGATTTGATTGTCGTAACAGATGATAGATCCTTTATAATAGGCAGAGGAGCCGGCATGAGAAGTGAGCAGGTGCGCAATATATCCACCTGTGCAACTTTCTGCCGTGGTTACGGTCGCTTTTTGGCTAATCAGTAATTGTCCCACCGCTTTATCTAATGGGATGTCTTCATCAATAATCAGGTATTTGGCTACCCTTTCTTTGAGTAAATCAAACTGATGTTGAATTTCTTTCTCCAGAGTTTCTCTTTCTGTTCCCCAGCCACTCAGTCGCAAACGCACCATACCATAGTTAGGTAAATAAGCCAGCTTGATAGATTCGGGTAAATTATTCTCTATATCAGCAATCATCTCAGCGAGAAATGATTCTCCGATTCCGGCAGTGAGCAGGGTTCGATGTACAACAATTCCGGTATCGAAATGGGACTGAAGTTGTGGTAATACTTTTTCAGTCATCAACCACTTCATTTCATGGGGCACACCGGGTAGGGAAACAAACCATACGCCCTCTTTTTTAAACAACATTCCCGGCGCAGTTCCCCTTTCATTCAACAACACGGTACAAACATCGGGAACATCTGCCTGTTTGATATTCCGCTCAATCATCGGTCGTTTGAGTATCTCCCGAAAGATGTATTCCAGGTGCTGCAGCGTTGGCTCATGGCGAACCATTTTCCCACCAAAATAGTCACACAATACCGGTTTGGTTATATCATCGGCTGTTGGTCCCAATCCACCGGTAAGTATAACAATCGAAGATTTTTTACTTTCCGCGTCCAGGGCTGCCCGGATATCATCGGCCCGGTCTCCGACTGCAATCCGGTGTCTTAATAAAATACCAATCCGGTTCAATTCTCCGGCAATCCAGGCACTATTGGTATCGATTACCTGACCGATCAATAATTCATCACCGATGGTAATGATGGAGGCAAAAACTTTTTCAGGCATGCTGAACTGCTTAATTTAGTGCAAGGTAACTTCATTTATGAAAAAATACGTTTTGTTGGGCTGCCTTTTATTCATTTCAGGGATTACTAATGCCCAGACATTATCTGAACGATTACAAAAAGCCACCGCTACTTTTCTCGCAGATCCGCAGATGCGCTATGGAATATTGGGCTGGCTGGTAGTTGATGCTGATAATGGAGATACATTAGTGAGTTGGAATGTACATACCGGACTTCCCCCGGCGAGTACCATGAAAGTAATCACCGCCGCTACTGCCTATGAATTATTGGGTCCTTCCTTTCGCTTTTCTACCGCTTTTTTAACGGATGGTTCTACTCAGAAAGGAACTCTTTCCGGGAACATTTACATCGAGGGAAGCGGCGATCCTTCCCTGGGTAGTCATCGGTTTTTTTCTACCCGGCCTGTTCAACAATTACCTGAGTGGTTGTTGGCCCTTCAGAAACTCGGTATTCAGCGCATTCGCGGAAGTATTCTACCCCGGAATAATGGTTGGTCGGGGATCCCTACCCCGGGAGGATATACCTGGAATGATATCGGTAATTATTACGGAGCAGGAAGTGATTACATCAACTGGCGGGAAAACCAGTATGATTTGTTGCTGCAATCAGGATCAGCTATCGGTGATCCGGTAGAAATAGTTTCAGCCCGACCGCAGCCGCGGGAAGTAAAATTTCAAGTAACAGCCAAAGCTGCGGAAAAGGGTACCGGTGACCGAACAAATATATACCTGGCCCCCTTGTCAAAAATGGCTATCGTGGAAGGTACTATCCCGCGGGGGGAAAAGCAGTTTGTCATCTCAGGATCTATTCCCGACCCACCCGCCCAACTTGTGAGTGAAATGAGTGAGTTTTTCCGTCGCTCCGGGTTACCTGTAGATGATAAAATGATTCCTAAAACAGAACTGCAGCCCCTGCAACCTATCTATTATCATTATTCTCCCGGTTTAGATAGTCTCATTGATTGGTTCCTGAAAAAAAGTGTGAACCTCTATGGGGAGGCATTTGTTCGGGCCATTGCCAGGCAAAAGGGTGGCGATGGTTCCCTGGAGGAAGGGATTGATCGTATCAGGAAATTCTGGAAAGACCGCGGTATTGAGCCGGGCGCTTTGCGAATGCTGGATGGGAGCGGATTATCGCCTCAAAACAGGGTAACGGCTGGTACATTGGTTCAGGTATTACAATATGCCCGTCGTCAATGGTGGTTCAGTCAATTTCTAAATTCCTTTCCGCAATACAACAACATGACATTAAAAAGCGGCACCATTGGAGGAGTGAAATCATTTTGTGGCTATCACACCACACCCGAAGGGAAAAACTTTATTTTAGCTTTACTTGTCAATAACTATGAAGGCAATGCAAGTACAATAGTCAATAAAATGTTTGCCTTGTTCGACGAATTAAAAAAATAAATAGTAAATTCATTTTAAATATAAATACTATTTTATGTCACAACAGTTTTCCAACCACAAGCGTTATGTAACAGGTTATCATTACATTCTACTTCCCGCCTTATTGGCATTTTTGATTGGCTCCATTGTCAATCTTGTCAAATCTGATTGCAGTAATTTTTATTCCGCTTCGCTGATTTGTTTCCTTTCATTTATACTTGTATTCATTACTTTCTACACCCGTTCCTTTGCATTAGTAGCGCAGAATCGGGTAATACGTGCAGAAGAGAACATGCGGCATTATATTATGACAGGAAAAACTTTGCCTTCTGCACTCAAAATGTCTCAGATTCTGGCTTTGCGCTTTGCTTCCGATGAGGAATATCTGGGATTGATAGACAGAGCTGTCAAAGAAAGTTTATCTGCTGCCGACATCAAAAAATCTATCCAGAACTGGCGGGGTGATTATCACCGGGTATAATCAGGGGAAAAAGGGCGATAGCTTTTCCCGAAGAAATTCAGGCAGGCGCATGCGTTTATTGGCAGCAGCATCAATGAACATCAGGGTGACTTGACCGGTTGTCAATAGTTTCTTTCTTTCATTGTATACTTCATGATGAAAGGTGATCTCATGTTTTTCCGGTAATGATTTGAGCATGGTTTTGATGGTGATCAGGTCATCATAGCGGGCGGGGCGCAAAAATTTTACTTCCAGCGCAACTACCGGCATGTGAACACCCAGTTCTTCCATCTTTTTATAAGAGAGACCGAGATCCCGAATACATTCCGCTCTGCCCACTTCGAAATACTGGGCATAATTTCCGTAATAAACAATGTTCATCTGGTCGGTTTCAGCATACCTGACGCGCAGGGTGGTGATGTGTTCGTACATATTTAATAAATGAACCTAAAAGTACAATAAACCAACCGGACTACTCCCCGGCATTGCTCTAATGGTTTTACTTCCATCAAAGCTCATCCATAGACAGAAACATCAAAATCATTATCAATCAATTATTTGAAATAAGGGAATGGCTTATTTAACAAGCATTTCCCAATCCTTTCGTATATTCGTGAACGGAAAATCCATTATCTTAGAGCAGGATGCAACAGCTGCTATATAAATACCTGATATTGAACAACCGACTGAATATTCCCTCACTGGGAAGTTTTTCGGTCAGTTACCAGCCCGCCCAGCTCAATAGCAGCACCGGATCACTCGATCCTAAAAAGCCCATTCTTCATTTTAAAGATGGTCCACCCGCCACACCTGATACAGGACTGATCCCCTTTCTGGCATCAGAAATGAAAATAAGTCCGGCCTCGGCCGCCAATGAATTATTGAATTTTTCCTTACAGGTAATGTCGGAACTGGTAGAACACCAACGCGCCAGATTAAAGGGTCTTGGAATACTGTCGAAAGACGGCAATGGGATACTCCATTTTGATCAGGAAAATAGTTCGGTAGCTGTGCAATCATCAGTGGCTGCAGGTGAAAACAATCCTGTTCCTATGGCAAAGACCGCGGTACCGGCATCTATATCCGTTGCCGGTGAACCATTGCCCTCTATACCTGCTGTCAATTCTTCTCCCGAAGCGGCTCCTGTTCGGTCAGCTTCCCCCGGTATGGTTCCCGCCGGTAACAGTAAATTACCTCCGGGTCAACTGGATCCTTCTTTGGATTATGCCGGACTAAAATCATACCAGGAATCACCGGAACTTTCAACAATACGTAATCAATTGGCGCAGCGCAGAGAGCAGGTCAATTCAGTATTCGGAGACCTGCGGGAAGCTCGTGAAAGAATGAAAAGAGTGCCCCTGCCCGGAAAAGAAGGCAGCGAGTATCCCGGCTCCGTTCCGCCACCGGCGGCCGGCTCCATTCCACCGGCTACAAAAGTGCCGGGCCCCACTGCTTCTCCTATACCACCTCCGCGCATGCCGCGCAGCACGACGGGAACAGGAAGAAGACCGAACCCACTCTTATCACCTGACCCTCCACCTGCTCGTCAACCCATCTGGCCGGCAACAGATGAATCCGCTGCCTGGAAAAAAGACAGCGACTCTTTATCCGGTCTGCCCATCGAAATGCCGGCTCGTCCTTCCAGGCCGACCATGCCACCGTCCGTTCCGCCTATTAGCAGCAGACGTGCTCCCGAGACCAACTTTCCCCCCTTTGAAAATAATGAGCCCGCTTCTTCCAGAGAACCATTTGTTCCCCCGGTTAGTCCGACGAACAGAAGCTGGAGACAGCCCGCTCCTGAGACGCCTCCCGCCGTCCCTTTTTCCAGACCTACTCCCCCTGCAACGGAGGCCGGCAATGTTCGTGACATGAGGCGCTCACCCTTACGCAAGCAACCCTTGCCCGATTTTCCGCCCCCTCCGCCGGAAAATAAAACAACGCAATGGCCCCCACAACGAAACGAACCTTTACCCGGAGCATCCTTTCATTTACCCTCCCGCATGGCTGAGCAGGAAGATGAAGACGAAGAAGAAGTTCATAAGCTGGGTTTCTTCGCCCGAATAAAAGAAACGATATCCGGACTCTTCCAAAGGAATAAAGAGGAGGAGTACACTGTTATAGAAGAACAAATACCCGACGAAGAAGCAACCGGAAGAATCGGAGGAATTTTCTCCAAAGCCAGTGCTAAATTCGAAGAGATTCGCAGCAATGAACTTGATGCAATGGGCGAAGACAAAAAAGATTACTGGTGGATTTACAGTATTTTCCTGGCTTCTGTTGCCACCGTCGCCCTTATCTTACACCTCCTGTAAGAACTTTTCCTTTCGTACTTTTGCCAACTCATGACTGACCTGTCTGCCTGTCTTTGTTGTGGAAACTCTCCGCTGGTCCCGGTTTTATCGGTGACTGACCATTCCGTGTCAGGTGAGACCTTTTCCCTCTATGAATGTTCTTCTTGTGGATTTCGACTTACTGCCAATGCCCCTGATGCTGCGCATATTGGGCCCTACTATGCTTCAGAAGATTATATTTCTCATACCAATACCAATCGGGGTATCATCAATCGATTGTATCAACTGGCAAGAATCTTTACGCTGCGCGGAAAGAAGAAATTAGTCATTGATGCCAGTCGACATCAAAAGGGCAATTTACTGGAAGTGGGTGCCGGTACCGGTTATTTCGCGGAAACGATGGTCAAGGCAGGATGGCAGGTGACCGCACTGGAACCCGATGCCGGGGCGAGGCAAGTCGCCCGGGAAAGAGCTGCACTCGAACTCCTTCCCGCTGAGCAATTATTTCAGCTCAGTGCAGCTAGTTTTGATGTGATCACGCTTTGGCATGTATTGGAACATGTGCATGATCTCTCTGCTTATCTGAGTCAGTTTTATCGTCTGCTGAAACCGGGTGGATGCCTCATCATTGCTGTTCCCAATTATACCTCAGCAGACGCTTCCCACTATGGTACCTTTTGGGCTGCCTATGATGTTCCCCGACACCTCTATCATTTCTCACCTGATTCCATGCAACAATTATTGAGCAGGCATCAGTTTGCACTATCCGACACCCGGCCTATGTGGCTCGATGCCCTTTATGTTGCATTGTTGAGTGAGAAATATAAATCCAAACGCAGCAGATTACTGGCAGGTCTCTTTAGAGGAATCCTCTCTAATGGATCCGCTTGGTTGAATCGGAAAAATACCAGTTCACTGATCTACGTGGCCAGACCCGCTTAATGGCACTATTGAAAACGAACTTCAAAAACTGCGGGCCAGTACTTACCTGTAATAAAGAATGTTTTCTTTTCCGGGTGGTAGGCAATCCCGTTCAATACATCAGAGCGGGTAGCCGGCGTAACATTATTTTTTACCATAATTCCCGATAAGTCGGCTCTTGCTATTACCTGTCCCTTCACGGGATCGATTTTTAAAATCTGATCAGTTAAGTATTTGTTGGCATAGATGAATCCATCCACCCATTCCAGTTCATTCAGATTTTCAACATATCCGTTGTTATCTGCAATACCAACCGTACGAACAATCGAAAAATTTTCAGGATTTACGAAGTATAAATTGCTGCCACCGGTACTAATGATCAAATGGGTGCCATCGGTAGTCATTCCCCAACCCTCATAGGGCCACTCAAATGTTTCCGGCAGCCGCTTGAATTGCATGTCGTATACCAATACCTTGTGTTCCTTGTAAGTGAGCTGGTAAATTTTGTTGTTGAGGATGGTGATTCCCTCACCGAAATAATCGGGAGATAAAGCAACCTGTTGTTTAGATTTACCCGTTATTACATCTACTTTTCTGAGCTTACTTTCCTTATACATTCCGGTTCCCTCAAACATCTCATTGTTGTAAAAAAGCAAGCCCTGGGTGTAAGCAGTTGTGTCGTGAGGAAAAACATTGATCACCTGGTAAGACATATTCTGCACTTGCATAACCGGGGGTACGGCTGAATCCGCTTCGGATGATTCGGTAGGGTTCTGACAAGCCGTCAGAATTAACAGAAGACAGAAAACGAGATATTTTTTCATGAACAGGAAATTTACACGTTGAAGCGGAAGTGCATTACATCTCCATCTTTTACTATATACTCTTTTCCCTCAATTCTCAGTTTGCCATTTTCTCTGCAAGCAGCTTCACTGCCAAACTTGATGTAATCTTCGTAGGCAATTACTTCAGCTTTGATAAATCCTTTTTCGAAATCTGTGTGTATAACACTTGCTGCCTGTGGGGCCTTCCAGCCCTTCTTGATGGTCCATGCTCTTACTTCTTGTTCACCGGCAGTGAAATAGGTGTCAAGATTCAGTAACTGATAAGCCGATTTGATCAGCCGATGCAGTGCCGGCTCTTTCATACCATATTCTTCCATGAACATTTTTCGATCATCCTCCTGTTCCATCTCTGCGATTTGCGCTTCTATGTTATTGCACATCACAATCATTTCAGCACCTTCCGCTGCTGCAGCCGCCGCCAGTTCTTTAGAGTAATCATTTCCGGTATGCATACTGGCCTCATCTACATTAGCCACATACAAAACTGGCTTATCTGTGAGCAGGAATAAATCAGCAATGGCAGGTTTTTCTTCTTTGGTTAATCCGAGGGTATGAATGTTCTTGCCCTGCTCGAGGTGTGTCTTACATCTTCCGAGAATATCAAATTCAGCTTTCGCCTTGACATCAGTTCCCACCCGTGCCATTTTCTCTACACGCTGCCATTTTTTTTCAACACTCTCCAGGTCCTTCAATTGCAATTCTGTTTCAATGATTTCCTTGTCACCCACCGGATTGATCTTACCTTCTTCCCGCAACACATTTTCATCCTCGAAACAACGAATCACATGAATGATGGCATCTACCTCCCGGATATTTCCCAGGAACTTATTGCCCAGACCTTCCCCCTTACTCGCCCCTTTAACCAGACCGGCTATATCCACAATCTCCAACTGCGTTGGAACTATACGTTGGGGATTTACCAGTGCTGCGAGCTGTTGTAATCTTTCGTCGGGTACATCTACCAGACCCACATTGGGTTCAATGGTACAAAAACGATAGTTACTTGCCTGGGCTTTCGCACTGTTGCTGACCGCATTGAAAAGGGTTGATTTTCCCACATTGGGTAATCCTACGATACCTGCCTGTAATGCCATGTTGCTTGCTTTGCGGGGCCGAAGCCCCATTTTCAGGGTGCAAATATAGTTCCTTTAACCGCAAGGAACACCGATTTCATAAGGGGATGAACTTCTGTCAGCCAAATTCATTATTTTCAAAGCACAAATACAATTATGGCACTGAATTACGTATGGATATTCTTTTTTCTGATAGGTCTGGTGATTGCCCTGGTGAAAATGATTGTTTTTCAGGATTATGATATTTTTCGCAAGATTGTCGAGGGTATTTTTGATGCCTCTAAATCTTCTGTCATGGATATTGCCCTGCCCCTGACAGGTGTTATGGTATTCTTTATGGGCTTAATGAATATCGGTGAAAAAGCAGGGGCCATCAATCTGCTCGCCCGCTGGCTGAATCCCTTCATGAAAAGATTGTTTCCGGAAGTACCCGACAGGCATCCGGCTATGGGACAAATGGTCATGAATTTTAGTGCCAACATGCTGGGCCTGGATAATGCAGCCACCCCATTCGGACTGAAAGCCATGGAAAGTTTGCAAACCCTTAATCCTAATAAAGAGACTGCCTCCAACGCTCAAATCATGTTCCTGGTGCTCCACACCAGCGGGTTAACGCTCATTCCGCTTTCAATTATTGCTTACCGGGCCAGTGCAGGCAGTACCAATCCTACCGGCGTTTTTGTGCCACTCATGATTGCTACGGTTACCGCTACTATTGCCAGTATTATTGTTACTGCCATTTATCAAAAGCTGCGCTTCGATTGGGTAATGATTGCCTGGCTCAGTGCATTGATTGGTGGTGTATTGCTGTTTGCCTCTTTTATTTATCACCTTCCTTCTGTGAAAGATGCTCCTCAAGCCGGATTAATGACCAAGGAAACTTTCAGCAATGTGCTGGGAAATTGTATTCTCTTTTTGGTTATCTGTAGTTTCATCATTGGTGGCTGGATTAAAAAAGTGCATGTATTTGATGCATTTATCGAAGGTGCTCAACAGGGCTGGCAGGTAATTATCAAAATCATTCCCTATCTCGTCGGAATCATTGTAGGCATTCGTGTTTTCAGGGAGTCTGGCGGACTGGACGCTATCATTCAGGGAATCTCATGGGTATTCCTCCATTTGGGAATTAACAGTGAATTCGTGCCCTCATTACCCGTTGCTATCATGCGTCCCTTTAGTGGTGGGGGTGGGCGCGGACTGATGCTGGATGTTTTCAAGAACTATGGAGTAGATAGTTTCCTGGGTAACCTGGCTTCCATTTTCCAGGGTAGTGCTGACAGTACTTTTTATATCATCGCCCTTTATTTTGGTAGTGTGGGCATTAAAAAAGTTCGTTACGCGATTTGGGCAGGCATGCTGGCAGATTTAATTGGAGTCATCTCCGCCATCTTTATCGCTTATCTTTTCTTCAAGTAGGAAAAGCGTTTTTTATTTGTTCACTTCAATATCCCGATAAGTCAGAATCGTGTTGTCTTTACTCCGGAAAATAATTCGGTAAGGTCCGGGTTGCAGGTACAAATAATAATTTCCATCTGAAGCTAATTGATAGGTCTGGTCTGCCGGGATACAATTGCCCGTTTTTCTCTTTTTTAATTCCTCCAGATAAAATGCCTGAACCAGCCAGGATTTGGGGTGGGCTGCCGGTAAGGCAATAGGTCTTTTCCTTCCATTAAAACCCATCCAGGTAGGTCGTTGACTATTATATATGGGAGCGGGATGTCTCACCATTGCGGAATAATACGGATCATTCCATAGAACCGGCTGGTCTTTCACCACCGGCACAATAGGTTCGATAATAGGTTTTTGGTATTCCAGCCAATCGTATAGCCAGGCGCCTGCAGCATCTATGCTGTTCGGACTCAATGTACATTGATCAATACTTACACAGGTCTCACCCAGCCAGGAAGAGAGATAAAGTGAAAAGGGTTTTGTTTGACTGCCTTCTGCCGAATTGAATAATTCAGGTTGGGTAATCACGAGCAATTTTTCTTTAAAAGGTAGTTTCTTAAAGTAAGAACCGAGCCGCATTGCCTGTTCTTTTTTTCTCTCATGTTCATTCCGGAGGGCATAATCGGGTTGACAGGAAATAACCGAGAAGCCGCTGGCAATGGCCATCCGAATGAATTCAGCCATCACCGGTTCAGCTGTGAATAGTCCGTCAGCTACGCTGATCTCCTGTAAGGGTGCTTTTACCGGCGATAATAATTCCAGGGCCAGGTGTCGGTATCCTTGTCTGTAAAGGGTATCCAGCATACCGGCCAACCAAACATAGGTATAGGGTTTCAGGTAAGAAGCGTTGAAAATGGAAACTTGAGTGCTTCCGGTTAGACGAAGGGTAAAAGCGCGGGCATCTTCACTTTTGGACTGCAGGAAGGGCTGAGCTTGTTTCTTAATGATGTCTTGCTCTTCCCGCGTGAGGGTACCCAATAATTTTTTTTCATAACACTGGCTGCTCGCATAATCCGTCAGGCGGCACAGGGCATCGCTCATCAGATCATAATAGGCAGCTGTATCGATAATGGCGCGGTATTTTTCTCTTTGCAACCCCTGGCGAAGTGGAAGTAAATAATTCATGCCACTTGAGTCAATGGGTGTCATCAACCAGTTGCTGTCTGCTACAGATACCGGTAGAGATAGATAATACTTTTTTAAGGTCAGGTAGGCAGGCGATTCCTGCGAATAAGCAGTTAAAGAAAGGAATGACAGCGCTATGATGAAAGGGTACCGTAGTCTTGAAATGAACATCCGCATGCGGCAAAGTACTGAATCAAATGTTATGAATTTCCCAATGCATTATATAATATCTCTACTCCGATGCTGGCGGGTTGTTCTATGCTGACTATAGAATGGTGGCCTGTAATCAAGGGCAGCTTTTTATCAATCAAATAAATAGGTACTCCCGGTGCTACCTGCTCGACCAGACCGGCTGCCGGATAGACCTGTAAAGAGGTTCCGATGATCACGAAAATGTCGGCCGATGCTGTAAGTTGAGCAGCCGGTAACATCATGGGAACTTCTTCCCCGAACCAGACAATGTCAGGTCGGTATTGTGAACCATCGGGCGCCAGTTGTCCCCAAGTTATCTCATCATGAATGGGGGCTGTGATGGCTGCATCCCATTCGCTTCGCATTTGAAGTATCTGTCCGTGGAGATGTAATACCTTACTGCTACCTGCCCTTTCATGCAAATCATCTATATTCTGAGTGATGATGGTGATATCAAAATCCTTTTCCATGGCTGCAAGCATCTCATGTGCCCGATTGGGTTGAGCGGCGAGAACCTGTTTCCTTCTTTCATTGTAAAACCGAAGAACCAGTTGTGGATTTTTGTGCCAGGCATCTATGTGGGCAACTTCATATACATTGTATTCTTCCCAAAGTCCGTCGCTGTCGCGGAAGGTTTTTATTCCGCTTTCAGCGCTGATACCTGCTCCGGTAAGTACGACCATTTTCTTTTTGGGAGAGGAGGGGGGCATGGTGAATTTTTATTTGGTGGTTCCCGCCATTTTCAAAATGAGTGACCACTCTTCCGGGCGAACTGATTGTACAGAGAGTCGTCCCAGCCGAATCAAGTCCATATTAGCGAGTCGGGGTTCTTGCTTAATAGCAGCGAGCGTTACCGTTTTTTTTAATTTTTTGTAAGGTCGAACATCTACCACTACCCAGGCCGGATCAGGAGTGGTCGGATCGGGGTACGCTTCCCG
>JBIIRN010000178.1:0-4520 GCA_044341525.1 Sediminibacterium sp.
GTTCTTTAACCGTAAACTGGAGTTCTCTCTCGATGCATATCAAATCGATATCAATGACCGAATCGTATTAACCAATAATTTCACTGATGGTGGTGATCCGGTATTACGTGCTCAGCTGGCAGCTGCCAATGCACAAACTGCCAACTTCTTTACCAATGCCATTGATACCCGTGCTCGCGGTATTGAGTCTGTGTTGAGCTATAATGCACGTGTAGGCAAGAAGGGACAGTTGCGGTTTACGTGGGCAGCTACCTTCATTGATAATGAAGTGAAAAAAGATGCCAGCGGTAAGCCGATTATTAAAGCTTCACCAATCCTGGTTGCTACCGGTCAGATTGGAAACTATTTCAACCGCGAAGACCAAAGCCGTATTGAAGTGGCTAATCCGCAGAACAAGCATACTTTCATGGTGAATTATCGTTCAGGAAAGTTCTCTGCAATGCTTCGGGCAGTCCGATTCGGAAAAGTGGTTTACCTGGATCCTACCATCAATCCTGCTGCACCCGCAACCTGGCCGGTAAATACACTGACCGGACTTCGGGAAACGCTGGATCAGACTTTCAATGCTCATACGATTACAGATCTTACAGTGAGCTATGAGGTGATGAAGGGAGTTACTTTAACGGTAGGTGGAAACAATATTTTTGATATCTACCAGGATCGCCATCAACACAGCAATAACTTCAGTATTGGCCGCTTCGTGTACTCACGCCGCGTACAACAGTTTGGCTTTAATGGCGCATATTACTTCACCCGTCTTCGTTTTGAACTCTGATCATATCAAAAGAAAACTAAATTGATAAAGGGGCACTTATGATGAGTGCCCCTTTCTTTTTTGTATAGCTGCCCTATTTTTATACCACTAGCAGTTTTAATTTTAAATAAAATACTTTTCAGTCATACAATCAGGTATGATGATTGATACCGACAGAAAAATAGGGTTAAACGAAAGTTAATACTGTTGAAGCTTTTTATAGCCAGTATAAAATAATGAATTGAAAAACAATTCAATTTGAGGCAAATACTGATGTCAAATATCATTTTAACTTTTGTTGTCGGCACGGAAACATCTACTGGATTCTCAGGATGAGTATCTTTAAATTATGAAAATATCATTTGGAAAGCTTTTTATCACAGTCTTCCTGATTTCATTGGGATATACTGCTTGTATAAAACAAAATCCGGTTCCGGATAACTCTACGGGATTAAGCTCACTCAGGGATACAATATTAAGAAACAGGAAATATGGCATTGATTCGCCCAGACAGATCTATGATATTCATTTGCCCGCTAATAGAGATACATCCACTCAAATCATTCTGGTTATACACGGAGGCGGATGGAAGACCGGTAGGAAGGAAGATATGGATATGTATGTAAACCTTTTGAAAAGTAAATGGAAGAATATTGCAGTTGTCAATATGAATTACCGATATGCCAGCTTTGTTAGCAAAATTCACCATGATGAATTAATGGCGGATATTCAGGCTGCTATTAACAAAGTAATGGATAGCCTCACTTATTATAAGATTGGATCTAAGATGGGAGTTGTCGGGGGAAGTGCAGGTGCACAAATGGCTATGATTTATTCATATCGCGTCAGTAACAAAATTAAATGTGTGGGCAATGTATTCGGACCGAGCATAATGAATGACTGGGCCTGGTATAACAGTACTAATTATATTCAAGGTACTTACAACGGAAGTGTGATTGCTGAGTATGTTGGAAAGTCCTGGGATACTACCTTGTATAAATCTCTCAGTCCTTACTGGAATGTAAGTAGCACCACCCCACCCACCATTAGCTTTCATGGCAATCTCGACCCCGTGGTTCCAGTCTATCATAGTCAGTGGCTTCATAGCAGATTGCGCAGCTTCGGTGTTCCCAGTGAATACCATGAGTATGTTGCTTTTCACAGCTTTGATGGTAATCAGGCAGATGATGTAGTCAATAAGCTGGTTGCCTTTTTTAAGATTCATTTGAAGTAGAAACTTTAAATAGACACACTTGCTAATTTTAGGGAAGATTTTTTGAAGTTGCTGTAGAGCTTATGTGTTACTACTAAAGCTTCACGCCAATAGTCAAAAATAGATTTCTCGGCTCCGCAGTCATCAGTCCGGGACCCGGATAGCCTCCCGCACGTCGGGTGAAATATTTTTCATTTAACAGGTTGTTGATACCGGCACGTATAAAAAGGGATGCATTGAAATCAAAGCTGCCACTGAGGTCTACTAAATGATAGGCAGGTATTTTCCCGTTGATCCCGGTAGGTAATGGGCCTTCTGTGTTATTGGCATCACTGAATGATGCCGATACATAACTATGTTGAATGGTGGTCTTCCATTTGGCTCTGCTGTAACTGATGCCACTTCTAATTATCTGGCGGGGCGCATTTTCTACCTGTTTGTTTTTTAGGTCATTGGTTACCAGTAAATTTCCTTGCCGGGTAATCACCCGAAGATTGTCATAACGGGCATCTGTAAAAGCCAGAGAAGAAAAGAGAATGAGGTTACCGTATTTTTTATTAGCCTGTAATGCTTTTAACAAACTTAGTTCGATTAATATTTCAGTACCTCTGCTAAAACTGTTGCCTACATTGGTGCGAAGATTGTAAAAGCTGCCGTCGGCTCTTTGTTGCGCGATGAGTCCGATTCTATTATTGTATTGCAGCCAAAATAAACTGGCATCAAACATCAAAAAATCTTTGATACGGCCACGGTAACCTAAATCAATATTATAGCCTCGGGCATCCTGTAAGCTCTGGTCAATTACATCTGTAATCGGGTTAGCTGTAAGATCGCTGAATAAAACCGGCCGGTAGGCCTGTGAGTAGTTGGCATAGATTTCAGTATTCCCAATGTGGTATTCAGCACCGATGCCCGGCAAAATGAACCGACGGGTTCTGTTTTGATTGGATACTTTTTGTTCTATTGCTCCCATCAGGTTGACTCTTCCGTCCGCGGTATTGCGGATATTTTCTATTCGGAATCCGGGGATGAGCAAGAGTTTCTTTCCGAGTCTGAAAACATTTTCCGCAAAAAAGGCAGTATTAACGGTAAGAAAATCTAGGTCAGTAGGGAAGGGCGTCTCAGTTCTCAAATTAAAATCAAACCCGGTATCCCCTCTTCCATTTTGGAAGCGATGGGTATTACCACGATACATGCGGAGTCCGGTTGAAAAACTATGGGTAGCTTTAGCAATGGTATAACTGTGCAGGAAACGAGCTTCAATTCCCCGGTTGCGGTACTGATCAATGTCCACTCTTCTGTTCCCGTATTGTAATGTTGTTGCCTGGATGGTATCGCCAACAGTTGGGGGGGCCATGAAGCCTATGCTATTCCGATCTCCACCCATTACGAATGCTTTGATGTTAAGTCGGGTTTGTTCACTGATCGTATAATCCAGATTCAATGCTGCCATATTCCATTTGACATCAAACCAATTGCGGCGGCGAAGACTTTGATAAGGGTCGGCTGCAAATTGCGCGTCGGTAAGCCCCCCCGGTTGCTGTGCCAGATAGCTAAAGTGAGTAATCTCCACCCCGGCTTTCAGTCGGTCGGTAATCTGATGGGTGACGCTGGCAAAACCTGTATTAACTGTAAATCCGCTGTTCTCTCTGAATCCATCTCCACGGCGGTGGTCCCAGAAAGCATAGTAATGACTCTTTTTTTGTTTGCCTCCGATGGCATTATAGGAATTGAATAGACCGAAACTTCCGGCAGTTTGTTGCGATTCAAACTGAGACTTTTTTTTGTAATCACTCCCATCTTTCAAAATAAAGTTGACAAGTCCGCCAAATTGAGGACCATATTGTAAACTGGCAGCGCCACGAACCACCTGGATGCGTTGAACTGAGTTTAGCTGGGGGGTGTAATAAGCTTCGGGATAGCCAAAGGGGTCGCTGCTGATATCGTATCCATTTTGGCGGATATTGAATTCCCAGCTGCGGTTCGGACTCAATCCGCGGGCCGCAATACCAATTTGAATACCGCTGGGGTCACTTTCCCATATCTGTATTCCCGGCACCTTGGCCATCACCTGGCGCATGGTATTGTTTACTACATTCCCTTGAACATTATCCATCATGATGAGGGCATTCTTTTTTCCTGCATTAATGGAAGTGCCAACAATTTCCGGCAAGAAATGAATATCGGCTTTGGTATGGCGTCCTACCAGGGTTATGTCAGGAAGAAAAGTACTATGTTGGAAAACAGTGTCATTGATGCGCTGAGGCGGAATGGTTTGGGATAGGGCAGACTGGATTATACAAACAAAAGTTAAAGCAGAAAGTAAACGCATGGATATTAAAATCAGACGGCGAATTTCTAACGAAGCGAGCAAGGGTATTTACGGAAAAGGAAAAAGCCATTAACGAAATGCGGAAAAATGCATGCAAAAAATGATGGATTTAAATAGGGCTAAGGCGGCTTGGTTTATCGGCTAAATGAAGAAAATAAATAATTTAAATAGATTGTTCCCTCCTTTAAACTCCGGCCAAATATTATTGGCATAGTTTTTGG
>JBIIRN010000179.1:0-4517 GCA_044341525.1 Sediminibacterium sp.
TGTATTCTGAGTTGTTGCCGCCAGCAATCCATTGATGGGGGCTTCGGTCGGTCGGTTAGGGTCATTGTTGATATCTAAATACTTTTTACAACCTGTAGTTGCAAGAGTTAACAAAACCAATGCCCCGAAAGCCGCCTGCTGTATATTGAATATCTTTTTCATAATCTTAGTATGTAGCGGTATTAAAAGTTAACATTGAATGAGATAAAAAAGCTTCTTACCCCCGGATAAGTAAATCCGGCAAAGCCATCTGCATTGCTGTCAGCACTGGTCGAACTATTCTCCGGATCAAATCCCGTAAAGTTCGTCCACAGGAAAAGATTGTTCCCGGTAGCAGTAATGGAAGCGTCTTTAATCATTTTCTTCTTCCCCAGCAACTTCGCAGGCAACGCATAAGTAAGACTCATGGTACGTAACCTTACCCAGCCGGCATCTTCAATAAAGTTTTCTGTAACCCCACGATGAATATTTCTATAAAATCCATCTCCATAATTTCTTCCATCCGGACCTACCTGCTGACCCAACCAAACTGTTTGCAAGTTGGGGGCGCCGCCTGCTACAACCCCATCAAATAAGCGGAGATCATTTCTGTCTTCCGTGTATTTAGCAATACCAAAAGCGCTCATAAAGTTACCGAGTTGGTTGAAGCGCTGAAAACCGCTGCGCATATCAAAGAGAAAAGAGAAATTGAAATTTTTATAAGTAAAACTGTTGTTGATCCCCCAAATAGCTCTTGGTTGAGAATTACCGATCAGTCGCTGATTGGTAACATCCCTGATAGGGAAACCCGCTCCGGAACCTGTTGAAGCAATTAATAAAGGCAGGTCTCTGCGCAACGTGATTCTGTCATCGGGTGCAGCACCATAAAAACGCTGGTAGGTAATTCCATACAAACCTCCTACAGGTTGGCCTACCACCCAACGTTGCGTGGCACCACTGTTCAGATAACCAAACTGACTTCCAATAACAATATCATTCAATCCGGGAGCAAGACTTACAACCCGGTTGCGGTTGCTGGTGAAGTTCAGGCTCGCATCCCAGCTAAAATCTTTTTCTTTAACCGGAGATCCGTTAATCACCAGCTCTATCCCCTTATTCTCTATTTCTCCTGAGTTAAGAATAAATGAGTTAAATCCGGTTGTATTGGCAACCAATACAGGATTTACAACATCTTTTGAATTGATCTGATAATAGCTCACATCTAATCCGATGCGGTTATTCAAAAACTGCATTTCCAATCCGACTTCACGGTTGTCGGTAAATTCAGGACGCAAATCAGTAGCTCCCCGCACATCATCTCTGGTCCATCCAATCACATTGTTTACCGGTTGACCGAAAGCATTGTTGTAATAGGTATTCGTTAAATAGGGGGTAACGGGTGCTATACCGATACGTGCAAAGGAAGCCCGGAACTTACCATAAGAAATGAACTCAGGCATTTTGAATTGTTGGCTGAACACATATCCCAAACTCACACTGGGATAAAAGAAACTCTGGTTACCACTGGCAACTGAACTGGCCCAGTCATTTCTTCCGGTAACTGTTAAGTAAAGGAAGTTGTCATAACTAAAAGTTGCATCTGCAAAAACGCCCATAGTGCGCAGTGCAGTTTGTCGGCTGTTTTGGGTCAACAAGCGGGCATTATTCAAAGAAAGCAAGGTAGGTACATCCAGCTCGCGACCTTCTGTCTGCTGGAAGTTGAACGTCTGGTCTACCAAATCATGGCCCGCACGTGCCGTCACTCCCACTTTATCGCCTAACTTGAATTTAGTTGTGATTAATAAATTACTGTTCAGTATTTTATTCAACACCCTGTATTCACCCACAAAGCCAAGGGCATTATCTGCAAAATTGATCACTCCGGCACGTGGCACTTGAGCAGGAGCAGTCGCTCTTCTGTTATCAGAAGTAAAATCATAACCTAGTCGATATGTGATATCGAGCCAGCGGGCCGGCGTATAATTCACTGCAATATTCGAAATCACCCGGTCTACATCATCTTTGAACAAATTATAATAAGCACCAAAGATGGGGTTATTATTTCCGTATGTTTTGTGGGTGCCATCTTCATTCTTGTAATCTCTTACATCCCATCGCGGACTCCAATAGGTGAGACTTTCGTTGAATCGATCAGCGTTATAACGCAAACCACCACTATTGATATAATTAACGGAAGGATTGATCTTCAATTTATCACTGAGCTTCAATGTTGCATTCAGTCTGGCATTAAGATTCGTATAGTTGGTATTGGGAAGTACCCCATTGTGCGTGAAGTAACTTACCGAACTATTGATCAATGCTTTCTCGGTTCCCCCACTTACATTGACAGTATTCCTGAACTGAGAGCCCGTTTCATACGCTCTGGCATAGTGGTTGAATAGTTGATCGGGGTGGGTGGGATCTATTGCTTTTGCAGCAGCAATAGTTGGGCCAAAGGAAGGAAAGAAGTCATTTCTATTATAGGTGTTGTTATATCCCTGCGTGAACCTTGTCTGTACTTCAGGAAACTTATTGACACTTTCTGTTCCCAGACTACCATTGTAACTTACTTTCATTTTTCCTGATTTGGCGCTTTTGGTAGTGATTACAATCACCCCATTGCTGCCGCGGAAACCATACAATGCAGTTGCAGCACCCCCTCTTAAAATACTCATGCTCTCTATGTCATCGGGATTGATATCGGCCATCCTGTTACTCATTCCTCTCAATGCCGCGCCGGTTCCTTCAACCACCGTACTGTTGTCAACAATCACCCCGTCTATTACGAACAAAGGCTGGTTGCTTCCCAATGCACTCTTGGGTCCGCGAATTACAATGCGCGCTCCCTGGCCGGGTCCGCCACCCGTCGAGTTTACCTGAACGCCGGCAACCCTGCCCTGCAAAGCATTTACCAGATTTGGCTGGCGACTCTCCAATAGTTCCTTGTTGCTGATTTCGGTAGCCGCATATCCCAATGCCTTTTTTTGCTGCTTCACACCAAACGCAGTCACAATAACCTCACTCATAGCAGTGCCGCTTTTCAGGCGAATGGACAAACTATTGGCAGAACCAACTTCTACCTGCTGGTCTTCAAAACCAACTGCAGTAACAAGCAGGATGGCCTTTCCGGAGGTAGAAAATGTAAGAGAAAAATCGCCATTCTCATTGGCATTAACACCTTTGTTAGATCCTTTGACAGCAATGCTGGCGAAAGGAACCGGTTGACCCCCGGCATCAGTCACCTTTCCGGTGATGGTTCTTGTTTGTGCAAAACTCCATTGCGAAGCAAGAAGCAGACACCAACAAAAAAGTAGCGTTAGTTTTTTGTTCATGATAAAAATGTTGGGTGGAAAATAAAGGCTCTAAAATTATTTATATTTAATGCGTACTCCTGTCATTTACAATTATCAAATTCTTTTATAATTACTATTAAACGTTTATATGACCGGAGTTGGAAAGGGTTAAATAGAAATACAACTGAAATCGCGGTTTATCATGCCTTTGAAACTCATAACCGAAAAAACCAACTAGCCATAAATCATAATAGCGCAGGAATGAAGAGATTTTGGACAACACCCGAAATTGGAATAGTGCTGAAAAACAGTTAGCGGGAGCTACGCTGCAACATAGTATCTACTTTGTTTCTTGCCGATGCCGCAGAATAAAAAAGATGAGTGCTGCAAAAATGAGTGTAAGCGGCACAAAAATGACCTTCTCATAAATTGAGGTTGAGAAAAGATTTCCGAGCGCATTCAATAAAAAGAAAAAAGCAAAAATCTTTAGCAGCCAGTTCACGTGGCGGAGTGACAAATACTCCGGTATGAACTTCCCCTTAATCATCAAAATAAAAATGAATAGAAAATTAGTCCCTAAAGCAATGCTCTCCAACACGTACATGTCTTGACGGGTTTTTATTCGACCCACAACATGGAAAGGAATAACTCCTGCCAGAACCAGCACATGAAAAATCTGTAGCAAAAAAGTGGCTGTCAGCAAAAGCAAAACTGCTGTTCGTTGGTTCAATATCGAATTGATACAAACTATTGTAACTACGAAAATAATGTGCTGAAAGGATTTTACTTGAACCCCACCCAACAATATTGAAGCCGGCACCCACAACAATTGTGAATTATAAAGATGGCTACTCATTCGTTAAAAAATCTAATTCACCCCAGTTTTACATGAAAAATGCACAACTTGCACCCAAAATAAGCGCTTGACCCTAGCAGACTTCTTCAGAATTTATTTCCGGCTCTTTACCGCGCGGTTTAAATATTCCGCCTGGGCTTTTTGCACAGTTTTATTGGTTTCGACAAAAGTCTACGGAGCAAATAATCCCGACACCCTGCGCCCAGAACCCAAAAAGACCCTGAAAAACCTGATGAATCCCGACTCGCTGTCGGCTATCAACTTCTCAGTCATACCCATTCCAATCGTGACTTCCAGTCCGGAAACCGGGGTTCGGATCGGACTTTCACTGGACTATTTTTTCAATGCCAAAAGCAAGGAAGCCAAACAAAACATAGAAGCACGCGGGT
>JBIIRN010000180.1:0-4515 GCA_044341525.1 Sediminibacterium sp.
CTTCAATTACCGTTGGCTTGATGTCTCGGAAGATGGTGAATAAATGCGGGGCTTCAAACTGGAACACTGCGATGGTATTCCCTTTTTGAAATAACTGAAAAGTCAATTCATCATCCAGCGGAATCTGATCGATATCAATTTCCACCCCATGATTTTGTCGAATCATTTCCAGGGCATTCTTAATGATGGAAAGGGTTTTCAAACCCAGGAAGTCCATCTTCAATACCCCGGCTTCCTCAATTAACTTGCCTTCAATTTGTGTAACCAGTAGTTTTGAATCCTTTGCAGTAGCCACCGGAATCAGGGTAGTTAAGTCGGAAGGAGCAATGATAATTCCTGCTGCATGAATACCCGTATTGCGCACGGTACCTTCCAGTCGCTCCGCTTCCTTCAAAACTTTACTCCGAATATCATCCCCTTTATAAATCTCTCTTAATTTCCGGATGTTCTCCATGTCATCGGGGGTGTAGCTCTCTTTTTCTTCCAGTGATTTTTCACCCTCTTTTTTTAATAGGGGAGCATGTAATACCCTTCTGAGTTCCGTTCCCGGTTTATCCGGAACCAGTTTGGCGAGCAGATTGCTGTCAGCCAATGGCATATCAATTACCCTGGCCACATCCTTGATGCTGCTCTTCGCTGCCATGGTACCATACGTAACAATCTGTGCTACCTGGTTCTTGCCATATTTATCTACCACATAATCAATTACCCGTTGCCTTCCTTCATCATCGAAATCAGTATCAATATCGGGCATGCTCTTGCGGTCAGGATTGAGAAACCTTTCAAACAGCAGATCATATTTGATGGGATCTATATTGGTAATGCCGATGCAATAGGCAACGACACTTCCTGCTGCTGATCCTCTGCCGGGACCAACAAATACACCCATATCCCGTCCGGCACGGATGAAGTCACTCACGATGAGAAAGTATCCGGCGAAGCCCATGGTTTTGATGGTGAACAACTCAAAGTCTATGCGCTCGCGGATATCGGGCGTAATTTCATTGTACCTTTTTCTGGCTCCTTCTTCAGTTAAGTGCCGCAGGTATTCATATTGATTGAGGTTGGCATCTTCATGTATCTGAAACTCTTTGGGAATGGGAAAGGCGGGTAAAAGAATGTCTTTTTTTAGATTCAGTACCTCAATTTTATCTGCGATGGCATTGGTATTGTCAATGGCTTCCGGTATATCACTGAATAAGTCCGACATCTCCCGGGTGGACTTAAAATAGAACTGGTTATTGGGAAATTTGAATCGGCGGTTGCGTACCTGTATATCGTCGTTGACAAAATCGTCAATGCCCGGGGTGGACTGCTTCTCACCGGTATTCAGACAAAGCAGAATATCATGTGCATTGGCATCTTCCTGGTCTACATAATGGCTATCGTTGGTAGCGATCACAGGTACCCCGTATTTTTTGGCAAAGCGCAGCAAAGTTTGATTAATTGATTCCTGCTCCTGCATCTGGTGGCGTTGTAATTCAATGTAGTAGTCCTCCCCAAAAATGTCTAACCACCATTTGAATTCTTTTTCAGCTGCTTCTTCTCCCTGGTTAAGAATCGCCTGTGGAACATGTGCGCCAATACAGCAGGTGGTGGCAATCAAACCTTTGTGGTAAGTAAGAATTAATTCCTTGTCGATTCTGGGATATTTGCTGTACATGCCTTCCATGTATCCCAGAGAAGTAAGCTGAATCAAATTCTGATAACCCTCTGCATTTTTTGCCAGCAGCACCTGGTGATATCTTTCATCTTTTACTTCTTTGGTAAAGGTTTTGATGTGTCGGTCTTTCACGACATAAAACTCGCAGCCCACCACCGGTTTTACACGGGGGGTTAGAATGGGCTTCCCATTGGAATCGGTTCCGGTCTGAATAGTATCATTCCATGCTTCTTTTACAAATTCAAAAGCACCAAACATATTACCATGATCGGTGATGGCAATTGCAGGCATCTGATCAGCCGCTGCTTTTTTGAATAATTTTTTAACGGAAGCAGCTCCATCCAGGAGCGAATATTGTGTGTGAACATGTAAATGAGAAAATCGCGTCATAAGATCACCCTCCATTCAATCGGCAGCAGCAAAACGTACTTGTCGGCAAATGTGAATTAGCCCCTACCGTGGCTGACAAATATCGTAACTTTCAGGTGGGTGGGAGGTCATGTTTTTTCCACAAAACCCAGTTGTTCTCACAAGAATGGGTTAAAAAATAGGTTGATTTCTCACCCATGCTCAACAGTTTTTATATTTGACCCCTTGAAAGTGATATGGTATCCAGAATTTACTTGTTTATATTGGCTATCAGCTTGAGTTGCTCCGGTTGTCATCTGGTGAAGCCGGTTTTTAGTAAATCAGTTCCTTCTACTTCTCCAGCAGGAAAATCATCAACAGCATCGGCGCCAGCTCCGGCAACGGCAGCACGTGCCTCATCACCCAAGGGTTCGCCGGTAGAAGTGAAAAAAATCAAGACGACCCCTGCCTCCGGAAATCCCTCAAAAGTGTTTCCCAATGAAGCAGCAGCCCCCGCCGGATTGCGACCTGCTGATCATTTATATGTTTTGCAAGATCCCCCCGCGGTTTTACAGGTTAAATATGCGATTCTCTTGGATGTTGTTGCCGAGAAACTAACCAATTCCTCTTTACTACAAGTAATGGATACCTGGTGGGGAACCCGTTATTGTATGGGAGGGAGTACTGATAATTGCATTGATTGTTCTGCCTTTGTGCAGGTAATGTACAGGGATGTTTATCAGGTTGCACTTCCCAGAACAGCCCAGGAGCAATACGGTGTGAGTGAATTGATTGAAAGGGATGAGTTAAAGGAAGGAGACCTGGTTTTCTTTCATACCCGTGGCCGGAAGAATTCAATCACCCACGTGGGTATCTATCTGCAAAACAATAAGTTTGTACATGCTTCTACCAGCAATGGAGTTAGCATCAGTGAT
Source organism: Sediminibacterium sp. (assembly GCA_044341525.1). Taxonomy (GTDB): domain Bacteria; phylum Bacteroidota; class Bacteroidia; order Chitinophagales; family Chitinophagaceae; genus Sediminibacterium. Next base: position 2,947 of record JBIIRN010000180.1, read on the forward strand.
CTTGATGAGAGCTACTGGAAGCCAAACTTTCGGGGGGGCGGGCGACTGAAAAGTCAGGGCTGATTTATTTTTTCAAAAGCCATCTGTTTTTCGCTACTTCCAATAATTGATGCGCATCGGGAGTGATTTTCCCATAAAAAATTCCCAACACCATCAAAGTGGAGAATAACAATGTTTTGATAACAATGGAGGGCCAGCCGGAAAGAGGTAAACTGATAAAATGTGCTATAGCAAATGAAACTAATCCCAGCAAAAGCGCATAAACTGTTTTTCTGTCAAATGGTTGCATGTTGAATTTTCGGCGCAGGAATTCAAAGCGAATAAAATTGTAAATACTGTAGGCGATGAGTTCTGCGATGGCAGAACCCAATATTCCATAGTTGCGGATCAGCAAATAGGTGAGGGGCAGCCGGAAGGCAAGTAAGATGACGCCACTGTAAAAATCAAACTTCCAGAAAGTAGATGTATTAATTACCAATGCGTTTAGTCCGGTCCCCGCATCGATGATTCTAACCATGCCTAATACAAACAATACGGTTAGTCCGTCAGCATAATCGTTTTGTATGTGCAACACATTGATTGCTTCCCGCACATTCAACCATACATTCCCAAAGATGAAAAGTGCCAACAGCAGCAGGTTGATACAAGACCTGCGGTAGATACGGTTTATTTCAGTTAGATTTTTATCCTTCCAGGCCTGTGAGAGAATGCCTGCCGATACCGCCTGAATACTACGAAGTGGAACTTGTATCAGGTTTGCAGCATATTGGGCGAACACGAATATACCTACAGCTTTCAGGTTCTGAAACCCTGCAATGATGAATACGTCGATGGTTGCTGCGATGGATGCGATGCAAGTACCTCCGTAAGTGAGTAACTGCATACCCAGCATTTTCTTCCAGAATTTTTTAGTAACCCGACTGACATTGAAAGCAAAATGTAATTTGTTTTCGCGAATCAATTGAAACATCAGCACCAGAAAGATAACAATGAATTGAAGGGAAAACAGTTGAATAAAAGTGGAATAATTTATCCAACCGAGATAAACTGCAGTGATCAGGAAAAAAGTGATGATCCGCAGCAGGGTTTCTTTCAGGAAATTGGAAAGAACACTTTTGCCAACTGCCCAGCTAAATCCTTCCATTACCGAAAAAAGGAGCATCCCAATGGAAAACGGAATCATCCAGCTGTAAAAATCAACTACCAGGGATGATTTGACTGTATAAATGCTGACAAAATAAGACCGGAATAGCCAGGATAAACAAAGAATCAATAAAATGCCAATCAATGACGAAATCATTCCCCAGGTCATGATATCCATTTGCTCCCGAGGAAGGTTGTCTTTGTAGTAAGGATAAAATTTATAGATAACCGGTATCACTCCCATAGCACCAAACGCAAGCATATTCTGGGCATAATCAAAGAAGATGCGGGTCAATCCGAATTCTTCAGGTGAGAAGGGCCCTGATTGAGAAGAATAGAGCAGCATATTAATGGCGCCGACACCAAAACCCAGGTAAACCAGGATACTGGAAACAATAGTTTGTTTGCGGATATTCCCCATATTGG
>JBIIRN010000181.1:0-4503 GCA_044341525.1 Sediminibacterium sp.
GGGTGCTAAAATATTCAGATGTACCAAAGATTCAACCCTAAACTATGGTGCTCTTGCTTTCGACCTCGCCCCAATGGGTCTCCAGGCAGAAATGATCAGTTCCATGGGTGACGCCCTCTGGGAACAAATGAAAGGGGGGATGCTGCAACAAATGGGTAATGTAGACCTGAAAAAAGATGAAGTGGTTCAATTCAAAGGCAAAAGCTGTTTGAAAATGGAACTCGATATCAGCAAAGCCCAAAGCGCGGAATTAAAAGGTAAAACCATGTACACACTGTCTTTTTTCTCCGGTTCGATTCTCTATCAGTTAAATATCATTTCCAATACAACAGATAGCAAACAAAAAGAAGCAGAGGACTTCTTCAATTCGCTGGTATTGGAATAATAGCCGGTAATCGAATAGAACAGGTTCAGTACCCTACGGTAAAGATTTCGTAACTTTGTAATTGCCTCAAAAGGCAGTTACACATGAGCGAAGAAAAGAGCCTGAATTTTATTGAAGAAATCATTGAACGTGACCTGGCAGAGGGTAAACACCCCTCTATCATTACCCGTTTTCCCCCGGAACCCAATGGCTATCTGCACATCGGACATGCCAAAAGCATCTGCCTGAATTTTGGTCTTTCCATCAAATATGGTGGTGAAACCAACCTTCGCTTCGATGATACCAATCCCGTCACCGAAGAAACCGAATACGTAGAAAGCATCCGAAACGACGTAAAATGGCTGGGCTTTCAATGGGCCAGAGAAAGATATGCCTCCGACTATTTCGATACCCTGTATAACTACGCAGAACAATTGATTCAACAAGGCGATGCCTATGTTGATGACAGCAGTCCCGAGGAAATCGCAGAACAGAAAGGAACACCAACACAAGCCGGACAGCGCAACACTTTTTCCGAAAGAAGCGTTGAAGAAAATTTACAATTGTTCCGTGACATGCGGGATGGAAAATATCCGGATGGCAGTCGTGTACTTCGGGCAAAAATTGACATGACTTCCCCCAACATGATTCTTCGTGACCCGGTTCTCTACCGCATCAAACATGCGCATCACCACCGAACCGGCGACAAATGGTGCATCTATCCCATGTACGATTTTGCACATGGACAGAGTGACTCAATAGAACACATTACCCATTCCATCTGTACGCTGGAATTCGTTCCCCACCGCGACTTATATGATTGGTGCATATCAAAACTAGGCATCTTCCCCTCCCGGCAATATGAATTTGCCCGCCTGAACATGACCTATACCGTTATGAGTAAACGCAAACTCCTGCAACTGGTGAATGATGGCTACGTCAATGGCTGGGATGACCCACGCATGCCCACCATCAGCGGTATGCGGAGACGTGGCTATACTCCCGAAAGTATCCGCCATTTCTGCGAAAAAATCGGCGTCGCCAGAAGAGAAAACCTGATTGATGTAGGTCTGCTCGAATTCTGTGTTCGTGAACACCTTAACCAGATTGCCCTTCGGCGTATGGTGGTGTTTCATCCACTGCGGCTTACCATCACTACTTTGGGCGAAGAAACCGAATGGCTGGAAGGAGAGAATAATCCCGAAGACCCGAATAGTGGCAGTCGTTCTATCCCCTTTACCCGTGAAATTCTTATCGAACAGGAGGATTTTATGGAAAATCCACCTAAAAAATATTTTAGGTTAGCTCCCGGTCAGATGGTGCGGCTGAAACATGCTTATATCATTCGTTGTGATGAGGTAATCAAAGATGAGACCGGACGAGTAATTGAGCTTCGTTGCTCTCATCTGCCCAACAGTAAGAGCGGTGCCGATACCTCCGGCGTGAATGTAAAAGGCACCCTGCATTGGGTTAGCAGTGCCCACGCACTACCAATAGAAGCAAGACTATATGACCGATTGTTTCAAGTAGAAAATCTCGCAGAAGCCAGCGGTGAATTTTCCGAACACATCAATCCATCTTCTATAGAAATACTTCCGGCCGCCCTGGCAGAACCCGCACTGGCAAAAGATCCTCCTGATGCACGTTTTCAATTCATCAGAATGGGTTATTTCTATGCAGACAAAGAAAGCCGGGAAGGAAAGCCGGTATTCAATCGTACCGTTACCCTGAAAGATACCTGGGCCAAGGAAGCAGCCAAAAAGTAAGGCAGTACCCCTGAATAAAAGAACATGAACCTGCTCTTGTCATTTGCAGAACACTGGATAGAAAAGTTCGCGGGTACCATTTCGCCCGATAGTACCCTGCTGCTTGGTATCAGTGGGGGAGTAGATAGTGTCGTGCTGGCACATCTCCTTCACCGGGCCGGATTTCCGCTTCAGCTCGCCCACATGAATTTTCAACTAAGGGGTGAAGAATCCAATCGCGATGAGGAATTTGTTCGTGCGTTCGCACGGAAGCTGGCTGTTCCGCTTTATGTAGAAAAAGTCAACGCAGCCGACATAGCTGCAGTAAAAAAAATATCTATTCAGGAGGCAGCCAGACAATTGCGATACGATTGGTTCAAAAAAATAAAAGAATCCATTGAATCTGATCAAAAAAAAGAAAATAAAAACAAGGGCTGCTGGATCCTGACTGCGCACCATGCCAATGATAATATTGAAACACTTTTGTTGCACTTATTCAGGGGTACAGGACTGGAAGGGTTGGCTGGAATACAACCCATGAGAAAAGAAGAGGCCCTGATTCGCCCACTGCTGCCTTTCTATAAAGAGGAGTTGATGAAATATGCAACAGAGCATGAATTGAATTATGTGGAAGATTCTTCTAATGCAGAGCATCATTATACCCGAAATAAACTCCGCCTCCAACTGATGCCGGTATTGGAAGATTTATTCCCGGAAGTGAATCAACAACTCACTGCCAATATTGAAAGATTCAGAGAAGGTTTAGAAATTTACAGACAGGCAATAGCAGCCAAAATCGATAAGATCAGCACAACGGTTCAAGGAGAGCAACATATACCGGTAGCTGTATGGAAAGGGTTGCAGCCACTCAATACCTATACCTGGGAGATTATTCGCTCTTATGGCTTTCAGGCAAGTCAGATTCATGAAGTCATCCAGTTGTTGGATGCAGAGACCGGAAAATATATCCGCTCAGCTACCCACCGCATCCTCCGCAATCGTTCTCAGATGGTGATAGCACCTATCCACCGGCTGACACAATCACTGATGCTGATTGAAGAAAATGATACTCAGTTAAATTTTGCTCAGGGAGAACTGTTGGTTGAAGAGAAGACATGTACGAGAATTCCAACAACAGTTCCGGTAGAAGAAATATACATTCCTGTAAAGCTGGTAAAATTTCCGCTCTTACTTCGCCCCTGGAAACAGGGTGATTATTTTTACCCACTTGGTTTGAACAAGAAAAAAAAGATCAGCAGACTGCTCATCGATTTGAAATTTTCCGCAACAGAAAAAGAAAAAGTCTGGGTGCTCGAATCGGACAAAAAAATAATCTGGGTGGTAGGTATCCGATTAGATCATCGGTTCCGCATTGAAAAGGAAAATGAATCGGTGCTTCATTTTATTTACCGGAAATAACCCACCACTTCCTGCCAGAAATGGGAAAGAGGCCTGAAATCGCTGAATAATTGAGCAGTGACGATCAGAAAGAGGATGCCATACAACGCACCCCAGATATGAGCCGAATGGTTGATAGAACCTTCAGATCTTTTACTGAGGTAAGCTGATATTGCCAGGTAGAGCGGACCGAAGATAAAAGCAGGAATAAAAAAGGGGAGGGGGAAGATGCCCATTCCCAGCGAAGGATAGAGGAAGATGCCACAGAATATAACAGCAGACACAGCACCGGAAGCACCCAAACAATAATAATTCGGATCGTGGCGGTGGCGCTCAAAACTGGCAGTCAATGAAGCAGGGAGCGCCGTAAGATAAAGGATGACATAAAAATACCGACCTGCTGAACCATAAATTTCCAGGAAAGCGTTTTCAACCATCCCGCCAAACATGTAGAAGGTGTACATATTAAAAGCCAGATGCAGAAAATCAGCATGGATCAGTCCGGAGGAAAAAAAGCGATACCACTGTCGTTGATGAACAACAGCCGGAGGATGAAAGATCAGGTCATGCAGCAACCGATCGTTGGAAAATGCCAGAAAAGATACCAGACAGGTAGCCAGTAAAATAATCAGGGTAACGGAGAGCATGATCGAAGCAGGGTTAAAGAATAAATGTAAGTAATCAACGGGATCGAGCTTTGTGAAATTTTATGAGTGGTGATATTTTTCGTTGCGCAGGATGGTGCAAGCCCGGTAAAGTTGTTCAGCGAGGATTAAACGGACAAGCATGTGCGGAAATACCAGTTGAGAAAGACTCCAGGTAAAATTGGCTTTTGATTGAATTTCTTCTGATACGCCATAGGCACCGCCAATCAGGAATACGAGTCGGGAAACAGATTGATTGGCTTTTTGGTTGATCAATTGGGCAAGTCCGGGTGATGATAGTTGTTTGCCGCGTTCATCGAGCAGAATCAGGTGGTCGGTGGGCTGCAACCTG
>JBIIRN010000022.1:0-15269 GCA_044341525.1 Sediminibacterium sp.
CGGCACCAAAACTGCTGAAACTGGTACTCCGCATCATCAGCGGTCGGGTAATTTTTTCTGCCATCAATTGCTCAAAACCCCTTCGGGTAATCACTTCCAGCACACGTGCTGCCAGATTCAAACCCACCTGACTGTAGCGAAATTCAGTAGAAGGATTGGCCTTGATTTCTCTTTTGGTTGCAAAGGTCTCCACCTCTTCTTGTAGAGAAGAAAATTTGGAATTGTTTTCGAAAGAAGACATCTTCACCGGGTCTCCTTCGATTCCTGAAAAGTGGGTAAGACAATCACGAATGGTGATATAACCTTTCGCATATTTAGAAAAAACAGGAATATATTGACTTACCTTATCGCTGAGACTGATTTTGCCGGCATCTACATAACTCAACACCAATGCGGTGGTGAGCCATTGACTGATACTTCCCAGCGGCGCCTGGTCTTTGGCAGTCATCTCACCGATGGTTTTAATAAATACCGGTTTTCCCGGCTGAACAATGGCTAATACTGCATGACTGCCCAATTCCTTGCCCGTTCTTTCAAATTGAAGCACCGGATCGGCAAATTGTTGGGCAGCGAGGGACTGAAAAAATAACAGCAAAATGGCTGCAAGACTGACTTTTATGCAGTTACTAGGGGATAATTCAGACATAGTTTCCGAATAATTGAATTGGATATAGTTTTGATGACTGAATAAAGATACCGCAAGTTCGTGGATACTTACCGGGTAGCTGTTGCTAAAAAATGATCAAATATTTTACTTCAGCTAACTATTGGGAAATCTTCCATAACTGAGGAAATTAAACCTATACTATGAATCTGAACCAGTACACCATCAAGGCACAGGAAACCATTCAGGCAGCCCAGCAATTGGCGTATGCCGGAAATAATCCGTCGATTGAAACTGCCCACCTGTTGAAAGCGCTGCTCAACGACCAGGATAGTCCCGTTCATTACCTGATGAAACGCAACAACGTCAATGTAAGGTTACTTGATACCAAATTAGCAGAAAGTTTACAAAAACTACCTCGCATTAGTTCGGGTGAGCCGGCACAACAGGTTGGTCGTGATCTGGGCAATGTATTCCTCAAGGCAGTAAATAACCTGAAGGAATTCAAAGATGAATTTGTTAGTCTCGAACACTTGTTATTGGCCTTGTTGCAGGTTAATGATGATGTGGCAGCAGCGCTGAAAGCAGCCGGACTGACTGAAAATGGGTTGGTTACTGCCATTCGTGATTTGCGCAAAGGCGAAACGATACAGTCCCAAACTCAGGAGACCCAGTATAACATGTTGAATAAGTATGCCAAGAATCTCAATGACTTTGCCAGGCAGGGAAAATTAGATCCGGTGATTGGAAGGGATGAGGAGATACGAAGAACCCTTCACATTCTCACCCGCAGAACCAAGAACAATCCTATCCTGGTGGGAGAGCCCGGTGTAGGTAAGACAGCTATTGTAGAGGGTCTCGCCATGCGCATCATCAATGGAGATGTTCCCGATAACCTTCGATCTAAAACTATTTTTGCACTGGATATGGGGCAGCTTATCGCCGGTGCCAAGTACAAAGGTGAATTTGAGGAAAGATTGAAAGGGGTGGTGAAAGAAGTAAGTACCAGCGAAGGAGAGATCATTCTTTTTATAGATGAGATTCACACTTTGATTGGGGCAGGTGGGGGAGAAGGCGCCATGGATGCTGCCAATATTCTCAAACCGGCTTTGGCCCGCGGCGAATTGAGAGCCATTGGTGCCACTACATTGAATGAATATCAAAAATATTTTGAGAAAGATAAGGCGCTGGAAAGAAGATTCCAGAAAGTGATGATCGATGAACCCTCACATGAAGACGCTGTATCGATATTGCGTGGTTTAAAAGACAGGTATGAAACACACCACCATGTGCGCATCAAAGATGAAGCGATCATTGCTGCTGTTGAACTGTCATCCCGATACATGACCGATCGCTTTCTGCCCGATAAAGCCATTGACTTGATTGATGAAAGTGCTGCCCGTCTGCGCCTGGAAATGAATTCAATGCCGGAAGAGCTCGACCAGCTGGAAAGACAAATTCGTCAGCTGGAAATTGAACGGGAAGCCATCAAGCGTGAGAATGATGAAGTAAAACTGAAGGAACTAAATGTAGAGATCAGTAACCTCGCGGTAGAAAGGGATACTTTAAAGGCCCGGTGGAAGCAGGAAAAAGAACTCGTAGAAAAAGTACAATCTGCCAAAGCAACGATTGAGGATTTAAAATTACAGGCCGATCAGGCGGAAAGAAATGGCGAGTATGGAAAAGTAGCGGAAATCCGATATGGTAAAATCAAAGAACAGGAAGCCACCATTCAGCAACTTAGTTCCACCATTGCTGCTACTACTGAAAAGAGATTGCTGAAAGAGGAGGTAGATGCAGAAGATATTGCAGAGAATGTTGCCAAAGCTACCGGTATCCCCGTTGCTAAGATGCTGCAGGGCGAAAGAGAAAAATTATTGCATCTCGAAGATGAACTGCACAAGCGGGTAGTGGGACAGGAAGAAGCCATCACTGCAGTGGCAGATGCCATTAGGAGAAGTCGTGCCGGTTTGCAAGACCCACGCAAGCCCATTGGTTCATTTATATTTCTGGGTACCACCGGTGTCGGTAAGACAGAGTTGGCTAAGGCGTTGGCTGAATACTTGTTTGACGATGAAAGTATGATGACCCGCATAGATATGAGTGAGTACCAGGAAAAGCATACAGTCTCCCGTTTGGTAGGGGCTCCTCCCGGATATGTAGGGTATGATGAGGGGGGACAGCTAACAGAAGCCGTACGTCGCAAACCTTATAGCGTTGTTTTATTGGATGAGATTGAGAAAGCACATCCGGATGTATGGAATGTTTTGTTGCAGGTGCTGGATGATGGTCGCCTGACCGATAATAAAGGACGGGTTGTGAATTTTAAAAATACCATCATAATCATGACCAGCAACATAGGCAGCCACCTGATTCAGGATGCTTTTGATGGAGTAACGGAAGAAAACGTGGAGGAAGCAACCGACCGTGCGAAACTGGAAGTCATGAATCTTTTGCGGCAGACCATTCGTCCGGAGTTTCTCAATCGGGTGGATGAAATCATCATGTTCCGGCCCTTATTGCGCGGACAGATTTTGAATATCGTTAAGATTCAGTTGGAAGACCTGGCAAAGATGACCGCTCAAAATCAGGTAGAATTAGTTTTCTCGGATTACCTCATTGAGTTACTGGCAGATCAGGGATTTGATCCTCAGTTTGGTGCCCGTCCGTTAAAACGATTGATCCAAAAGCAAATCGTCAATGCACTCAGTAAGAAATTACTTTCCGGAGAGATTGACCATACCAAAAAAGTACTGGTAGATGCTTTTGATGGCGTAGTCGTATTTCGCAATGAATAAGTAGCGGCAATAAAAGCTTGCGTCGGTTTCCTTAGTTGTTGATGAGGCGGTGGATCACCAGGGCAGCCCGTTGAATGAGAATTGGAAATTCTTTCAGGTTAATGGTTTCACCCGGTGCATGTGCGCCTCGGCCGGAAGCACCCATCCCGTCGACACCACTGAGGTATTTGGCTACATATGAAATGTCACCAGCACCCCGACTGCCAGGATCTCCTGCAATCGTGGGGCCCAGTCCCATCGCTTCGGTCACATCGCTGATGACTTTTCTGATGGCATCATTTCCTTCTGTCGGTTCCATGGCAGGTATTCCATCATTGAAACGGATGCTGGCACTTGTGCCGTTTAGGTTTTTCTGAGTGATGGCTTTCATTTTTTCACGCGCATCATTTTTTTGTTGTTCTGAAAGGAAACGCAGGTCGCCCACAACTGTCACATCAGGTGAAATAATATTGGTTTTTCCCAATGCTTCTCCGCGGGCTTTTTTGGTATCATAGTTCATCTCCGATCCGCCAACAATAATACCGGGGTTGAAGGTCAGGTATTTTTCTGTGCTCAATTCCTCCCTAAAACTGTTTAAGATGCGGGCAGCTTCAAAGATGGCACCATAACCGGCATTGGGGGTAAAGATGCCGGCTGAATGTCCTGTCTTGGCTTTCACTTGTAAAGTCCAGTCGCTGCTGCCTCTTCTGCCTGTAGCCACGTTTCTTAGTCCGCTTGCTCCCTCAAAACCCAGGGCTACATCACAGGTTTTGGCCCGATCAATGAAATCTTTCCTGGAAACACTGGTAGGCCTTCCTGATTTTTCTTCATCACCCGTAAAGTAAGCAATGATTTGTGCGTCTTCCAGTAAACCCAGTGATTCCAATGCCTGCAAAGCAATGATGACGATAACGTCACCGCCTTTCATATCATTTACTCCCTGACCGGTAGCAGTTGAATCATTGAGCCGCCGATAAGGATTCGGTGGCATATCGGGTTCAAATACTGTGTCCAGGTGACCGATCAGAAATAATTTCTTTCCTTTTTTGCCCTGACGAGTGGCAACCAGGTGCCCGGCTCTGCGCAATGAATCGGGTAGATTCACCCATTCCGGTTTCAGGCCGGCTTTTTCAAATTCTTTTGCATACAGGTCACCGACTTTCTTTACACCGGCAATATTTAGCGTTCCGCTATTGATGTTTACCGACTCTTTCAGCAAATCTTCCGCGTACACCAAACGGTCATTTACCGCAGCAATGATTTTTTGTTCGATCGGACTAAGCGTTTGAGAAAATCCGGTGATGGTAACCAGTGTAAAAAGAAAAGAAAATGTCTTTTTCATCAGGCAAAAATTTAAAATGGCTGTAAAGTAAAGTTATTCATCCCAATTCTGCCACTCCCGTTTAAAAAATAGTATACAGGTAGTTGTTTAACCGCCAAAATTAGTTCCTTCCCCAGCCGTCAGTTTAAGTATATTTGTTACTATGGCAGAGAATACTTTCCTCCTTTATGGAGCCAATGGTTATACGGCCGGACTGATCATACGGATGGCCGCGGAATATGGATTGAGGCCCGTTTTGGCCGGAAGAAATGAGTCTGCCATCCGGCAACTCGCAGAAGTTCATGGGCTTGATTACCGGATCGCTTCGCTCGATCAGCCCGAGCAAGTGGATGCCCTCCTACAAGGATGTAAGGTGGTTTTACACGCTGCAGGACCTTTTATGCATACAGCTAAGCCCATGATGGAAGCTTGTTTACGCAATCGGGTTCATTACCTGGATATAACCGGAGAGATTACAGTATTTGAAATGGGGAAACGATTCCATGAAAAGGCGCAACAAGCCGGTATACTCATAATGCCCGGAGTGGGTTTTGATGTAGTACCAACAGATTGCATGGCATTATTGGTAAAAAATAATCTGCCCGATGCCGTTCAGCTGGAATTGGCTTTTGCTACACTCGGTGGTATGTTATCACATGGAACTGCAACTACGATGGCGGAAAATCTGGGCGGCGATGGTGCTGAGCGACGCGATGGTAAGATTGTTCGCAGACCTATCGGTGAGAAAGGAAAATGGATTGACTTTGGCATCAAAAAAATATTTTGCATGTCTATTCCCTGGGGGGATGTTTCTACTGCATACAGCACAACGGGTATACCCAATATCACTACCTATACGAGGGCGAGTCCGGGCACTTTCAAAATGTTGCGCTGGCAGAAAATGTTCAACTGGTTCCTCCGGCTTGGTCCGGTAAAAAACTTTTACAAGAAAAAAATCAAACAACAACCGGCCGGACCTTCCGACGAGATGCGTGCCAAAGCAGTGAGTCTTATCTGGGCGCAGGGAACGAATGCATCCGGGAAAACATTTACCGCTCAATTACAAGCCCCCGAAGGATATACGCTTACTGCCATTACCAGTTTGATTATTACCAAAAAAGTATTGGATGGGAACGTTACAGCCGGGTATCATACACCTGCCGGATTATATGGCGCTGATCTGATTTTGGAAGTACCTAAAACCACCCGATCTGTCGTATCTGCATCTTAAATTGACATGTCAAATCAACGTACCGCTGCTGTAAGCTTCATTTTTATCACCCTGCTGATTGATGTAATTGGTTTTGGAATTATTATTCCTGTCATACCCTCACTCATCGCTCACCTTACCGGCAATCCCGATGTGAGCAATTCCTCCCGCATTGGGGGTTTTCTCATGTTCACCTTTGCCATCATGCAATTTTTATTTTCTCCCGTACTCGGTAGTCTAAGCGACCGATTTGGAAGAAGACCCGTATTACTTTTCTCCTTGTTTGGATTCGGTATCGATTATCTGCTTTTATCTTTTGCTCCCAGTATTGCCTGGTTGTTTGTTGGTAGGGCAATTGCCGGAATTACCGGCGCCAGTTTTACCACAGCATCGGCATACATCGCTGATGTGAGTACGCCGGAAGATCGCGCCAAAAATTTTGGTATGATGGGAGCTGCTTTTGGAATGGGCTTCATTATTGGTCCGGTGCTGGGTGGCTACCTCGGTGAATTAGGAGAGCGGGTACCATTTTGGGTGGCTGCCGGACTAGCCCTCACCAACTGGTTGTATGGATACTTTGTTTTACCTGAATCATTGTCGCAAGAGAATCGCCGGCGCTTTGACTGGAAAAGAGCCAACCCCATTGGGTCTCTGATGCAATTAAAAAAGTATCCTGCCGTAGGCGGACTCGTAGGCAGTTTCGTACTGATCTATCTGGCCTCTCATGCGGTGAATAGCAATTGGAGTTATTTCACGATTGAAAAATTCAACTGGAGCAAGAAAATGATCGGTCTCTCTCTGGGCGTGGTTGGGGTACTGGTAGCTGCCGTTCAGGGCGGATTGGTTCGGGTGATTAATCCCAAGTTGGGAAATGAAAAAAGTGTTTATCTCGGGTTAAGTTTATATGCACTGGGTTTATTGTTATTTTCTATGGCCGGAAGTACATGGGTTATGTTTATCTGTCTCATACCTTACTGTCTGGGGGGCATTACCGGACCAGCTTTGCAGTCCATCATTACCGGACATGTTCCCGCAAATGAGCAGGGAGAATTGCAGGGAGCACTCACCAGTCTGATTAGCGCCACCACCATTGTTGGTCCGCCCATGATGACCGGTTTATTTTCTTATTTTGTTAGTCCACAGGCACCGGTATATTTCCCGGGCATTTCTTTTTTGCTGGGATTTTTATTCATGCTGGCCAGTGCCATTTGGGCTTATATTTCACTCAAGAAAGAAAGGTACTCTTCAGTATGATTAAACCCTTGTGGACTTAAAATGATAATTGATTCGCCAGAGTGTGGCTGACAGCAAGGCAATTCCGCACAATTCTACCACTGCTTTTTCTGCATCGAACCAATCGGGAGAGCGATCTTTTAATAATGGATCCATGAAGAGTCCATGTACAATGAAAACGATTGCCATAGCATAAGAGAGGAGATGAATATTTTTCCAGATGCGGAACCCGAGACTTCTCTTCACAGATTTTTGTGTGGTGATGATGATAAATGCAAAGCCCAGTAAAGACATACTTCCCAGCAAAACAAAGTAGGGTTGTTTCGGAGCATTCAATCCCCAAAGCAGGTGAGTCCAGTGAAATCCCAGGTTGATATCAAGGGGAAGCAGGGCAGCATGGATGAAAGCAGTAAACCAGGCAATGTAGGCGGTCACATTGTGGAGGTTGGTCAGGTTTTGTTGCCGAATGATGACAGGAAGTTTATTCCACCAGGGCAGACGTTGGTAAGCAACCGAGAGTAACATACCCATTAAAAAATTACATGTGAACAAGCAGCAGGCCAAAATGCCCAAAGCACCCGATATATCCAAATAATCAAATTCTAACATAGAAACTCGTGGTTTAATCGTTGGTTTGAATCGCAAATTAAAGATATCAATTTAGTTGTCATCCGTTCGACGACGATGATAATCGGTCAAATGATATGACCAACTGCTGAAATTCATTCCAAAACTCGTTCTGTTAAAGCTTTTGAATTAATTAGGAGGGGCCCTTTATTAAAGGTATCTTTGCTCTTTATTCATTTCAAATTACACAATGAGCACACAAATCACAGGAACTGTGAAGTTCTTCAATGAGGAAAAGGGTTTTGGTTTTATCAAGCATGACCAGTCCGGATCAGAAACTTTTGTACATGCCAATGGTCTGATTGATCAGATCGAAGCAAATGACAGGGTTATTTTTGATGTTGAGCAAGGTCGCAAAGGATTAAATGCAATCAACGTAAAACGAGTAGGATAGTATCTTATTTATACCTTTTACAGCCCGTTTGGTTTAGACCGGACGGGCTTTTTTCATGCTTGTCAGCAAGCTTGCTTAAGACCGTTCCGCCTCGATTCCGATGCATAATTAGTATATTTGTCACTTAAATTTATTGAATGTCAATCCTTATCGGACAACTCCAGCAATCGGTGGAATTTATTCGTTCCAAAATAACAGCTAACTCCTCTATTGGCATTATCCTGGGTAGCGGGTTGAGTAATCTGGCTAATCAGATTGTAACAGAGCATGAAATACCCTACGAACAGATTCCCCATTTTCCTGTCAGCACGGTAGAGGGTCACCGGGGTAAAATGGTCTTCGGAACCCTGGGAGGTGTACCAGTATGGGTAATGGCAGGAAGATTTCATTTTTATGAGGGATATACCGCACAACAAGTCGCCTACCCTGTGAGGGTAATGCGTTTGCTTGGTGTAGATACTCTTCTGTTATCCAATGCGGCAGGCGGTGTTAATCCGGCATTCAATGTGGGTGACCTGATGATCATCAAAGATCATATCAGTTTCTTTCAGGTAAATCCATTATTGGGAAAAAATGAAGAAAGTCTGGGCACGCGTTTTCCTGATATGAGTGAACCTTATAGTAAGGAGTTAATCAGCCGCGTAAAAGCCATTGCCGGCAGAAACAACATTCCGGTACATGAAGGCGTTTATCTGGGGGTGACGGGACCTACTTTTGAAACCAGGGCAGAATATAAATTGATACAAATTGTGGGAGGAGATGCTGTAGGAATGAGCACCGTCCAGGAAAACATTGCAGCAGTTCATGCCGGCATGCGGGTATTCGCCATGAGTGTAATCACCGATCTGGGTATCCGGGAAGAGGAGAATACCATTACCCATGAAGAAGTATTGCAGGCAGCCACGGCAGCGGAACCCAAGATGACCCTATTGTTCACTGCTCTGGTGCAGGAATTAGCCGGTAAATGATTCCCATTATAGGATTTATCTATTTATAAATGCTCCATCATTAGAAATTCAACAGCATTTGTCGCTATGCGATTACTGAACAGAATTTTATGGGTATTGGCATTGCTGGCATCTGTTCAGGTAGCCCATGCACAGATGACCAATTTTGGTGGGACACGTGGCAGCGGGTCCGGACTTTCCTATGATAGCCAGGGAAGGCCGATGCGACGAGGTTCAGGAGGCGACTCACTAAAAAAGAGAGATAATCTCGCTGATTCCATCACCATCTTCTTTCGGTATTTCGATTCCACCCGTCCCCGAAAAATTGATTCCACACTCAACGACTATTCTCTTCGTTCCCCCCTTCCTTATACCCATTATAACCTGGGAAACATGGGAACCGCAGCACAATCTTACCTCTTTCAACCTAGAATGCTGCCCGGCTTTGACCCGGGATTTCATGCCTTTGATATTTATAATTACTCCCTGGAAAATACCCGGCTTTTTCAATCTACCCGACCCTATACCGAGTTCAACTATTCTCTTGCCAGCAGCGCCGAGCAAATGATTAGCTTCCTCCATACCCAAAATAAAAAGAGCAATTTTAATTTCTCTGTGGAATATCGTTTTAGCAATGCTCCCGGTAATCTGAAGAATCAGAATGCCAGCATGAATAATTTTCGATTTACTTCTCGATACCAGACCAACAACAAACGATATGAGGGGTTGCTCATTGCTATTGTCAATAAGAATGCCGCATCAGAGAATGGGGGACTTCAAAATGAGGAGCGTCTGGATAGTTTGTTCAATAATGCATTTGAGCTGAGCACACGCCTGGGTATTCCGGGTGTTGCCAGCCGGAATCCTTTCAACACCCGCGTTAATACAGGAAATTTGTATCGGGAGACCGTATTATTCTACCGCCATCATTATGATATTGGCCAAAAAGATTCGATTGTTACTGATAGTTCGGTAATAAGATTGTTTTATCCCCGGCTGCGCCTGGAACATGATCTGCAATTCAGCAACCGGAATTATCAATTTTACGATTATAATATTGACTCCATCAACTCTGAACGTTATATCAAGTATTTCAATTTCGCCAATCCCAATGATACTGTTCAGTATTCAGATAAATGGAGCCGAATCAGCAATAGTTTCAGTCTGATCTCTTATCCCGATAAAAAGAACCAAAGCCAATTTCTGAAACTGGGTGTCACCCTGGAAAATATCAAAGGTATTATCCAGGATACTGCCAGTTCGGGTGGACTCTACAATATTTATGCATCAGGTGAATACCGCAATAGAACCAGAAATCAGGTGTGGGATATCGAAGCGAGGGGAAGTCTATACCTGAACGGACTTAACGCAGGAGATTATGATGCCTTTATCAGTCTCAAACGAATGCTCAGTAAAAAAGTTGGATTTCTAAGCGTAGGATTCAATAATGTAAATCGTTCTCCGGCGATGCTTTTTGACCCCATCAGTAGTTTTCCGGTAATTAACCGAACCAATTACGCCAAACAAAATATTACCCGTCTTTTTGGTAAATATGAAAATCCGAAACAGCGACTTACTCTATCAGGCAATTATTATCTGGTGAGCAATTATCTGTATTTCGATAGCTTTTTTACCGCCCGCCAGGAAGCAACTGTATTTAATGTGCTGCAATTCACGCTTGCCAAGCAATTCCGCTTGTCGCGATATTGGAATTGGTACACGGAAGTACACCTACAGCCCCTCAGCGGACAAGCACCGGTGAATCTACCATTGTTGTTTACCCGCAACCGGGTGGCATTCGAGGGAACTTTTTATAAGAATCTACAAATGTCAACCGGAGTAGAAATGGTCTATCATACTCCTTATCAGCGGGATAACTATTCCCCGTTTTTGGGTCAGTTCTTTGTACAGAACAGTATGCAGTTTTCCAACCGACCCGATATCAACTATTTCATGCATTTCAGAATCCGAAGTTTCCAGGGTTTCTTCCGGTTGGAAAACCTCAATACACTGAAAATCAAGAATGGAGTTGAGTTTACCCGGCTAAGCCGACTGGCAGATCACTATCGGCAGCTCGGACTCTGGCTGCGATTTGGTATTTGGTGGAGTTTCGTGAATTAATATTCCTTTTCCTCGATTTTCTTCGCTCCATTCAATCTTTCGTATCTTTGCAGGAATGAAAAAGCTATTCCTTTTCTTTTTCAGTTTTATTTTCATCGCTGCCAGCAGCGGCGCCTCTCTCAATATTCATTATTGCAGGGGCAAGGTGAGTGCTGTCAGTCTCTCTATTCTTCCTGCACCTTCCTGTGTCTGCGGCAAGAAAGCGCCTAAAAAAAGCTGTTGTAAAACAGAGACCAAGCTGGTGAAAATGCAGGAAGATGCCAGTCAACCCGAATATACTGCAGATCATTCTTTCCCCAAGATATTGGCATTACCAATAATTTGGTTGCCCATCACTGAAGCTTTCTTTTCTTCCGAATTAACCTCCTTCCTGCGGGAAGCAGGACCTCCCGATGCCACCGGCGTTCCGCTTTATCTCCGCCACCGGGTTTTTCGTCTATAGACTTTTTTCTTGCCCGATTTCCCGGGTATGGGTTCATTCCGCTGAAGGCGGATATTCTATCATTTTTTACTTAAACAAACTTATTACGATGAAAACATTATCTATTTTATTGGCTGCTTGTTTTTTTCTGTCAGGAAACCTGAACGCTCAAAACACCAACAAATCTGAAACCATCAAAGTATGGGGTAACTGCGGCATGTGCAAGAAAACCATTGAGCAGGCGGCTAAAGATGCAGGAGCAACTGCTGCAGTGTGGGACAAATCCACAAAAATGCTGGCGATAAAATATGATGCCGCACAAACTTCAGCACAGAAAATACAAGAGAAAATTGCAGCAGCAGGTTATGATACCCGTGATTTCAGGGCCAATGACGAAGCCTACAAAAATCTCGAAGAGTGCTGTCAGTATAAGCGCAAAGAAGCAACACCCGCCAAGCCCAAACAATAAATAAAACTTGCTGCCATAAAATGGCTATTTGAATTATTGCGGATAATTTTTTAAAAATCATGATTGCCTCCGGTTTTAACCGGGGGCAATTAAAATCATTATAACATGAAATACTTGATAGCTTCAATCCTGTTATTGCTGACATTTTCAGTACAGGCCCAGTTCACCGGTGCTACGCTGCGGGCCTCCGGACTCACCTGTGCCATGTGCTCTAAAGCGGTTTTTAATGCATTAAGTGCTGTACCCTATGTAGAAAAAGTACAACCTGATATACAGGCGTCAACCTATCAGATTAGCTTTCGGGCCGGGTCTGCGGTTGATCCGGATTTGATGGCAAGGGCTGTAACAGATGCAGGATTTTCAGTCGCGAAATTAGAAATGACGGGTGAGTTTCCGGAGACTGCTATTGGTAAAGACAGCCACATAACCCTGAATAACCAGGTATTTCATTTTGTGCAGTCTTCATCAAGGCAGATGAAAGGCAAACAGACCATTCGATTTGTAGATAAAATGTTTTTATCTGCCAAAGAACACAAGAATTACGCCCGTCTCACAACGATGTCTTGTTTTGCTACCGGCTCACGCCAATCTTGTTGCCCCCCTGCAAATGGGTCAACTTCCAACCGCGTTTATCATGTTGTACTCTAATATCAGAATGAAGAAAATATTGGCTATCATCGGTTGGTTGCTCTCCGGAACGCTCACCGCACAGGAGTTATATATATTCTCCGAACCAGCGAGTAATATGCCCGCTCAATCAACGGCCATCCGACAAAGTTTGAAGTGGCTGCCTTACAATCCTGTCAAGGGCAGGGATAAGCGAAGTACTACTGAATTTATGTACGGGGTCAATAAAAACTGGATGGTGCATGGGGCAATTACTTTTTCAGATATGTACAGTTCGAATTTTCGCTGGGAATCCTGGCGCCTGTATACCAAGTATCGGTTTTATTCCAGTGATGATCTGTATCGACATCTGCGCATGGCAGCTTATGCGGAAATATCCACCAGCACCAATCCATTGATTTATGATGAACTTAGTATGGAAGGGGATCAGTCCGGCTGGCAGGCAGGAATTATTGTAACACAATTATTACACAAGCTGGCCATATCGGGTACGGCAGGATTCACACAAACCTTCCTGCAGCCCGATACACTTCACCACATCAGTATTCCTCCCATTTCCAGACAAGCTTTCACCTATTCGGTTTCTGCCGGATACCTGATACTGCCTGCCACCTATAAGAGCTATGACCAGACTAATCTTAATCTCTATTGTGAATTTTTAGGACAAGAGGGAATTTCTTCCCGCAGGGGTTTTCTGGATATGGCACCCGCGTTGCAATTGATTTTTAAAAGTCAGTTCAAACTCAATCTGGGTTATCGATTTCAGCTGGCAGGGGACATGAGAAGAATGGCACAGCAGAGTTGGATGCTCAGTACCGAATGGCTGTTCCTGCGCAAAGTGAAACCTCAGGGTTCAAAGTAGGCAAGACTTCCACCTACCCAGGACTTATCTTTATTATAACGCACGCCAATCATTTTGCCCTTGCTTAACCGGGCAAGGTTGTTGACGGCGATTGGTCGAGGGGCTCCTTCTTTCCAAAAATAAAATAAGCGTATTTCTGCCTTGGCGTTACCATCCGGTGTGATGATCATATCTGCATATTTCACTTTGCGTTGCAGGATCCAGTTCTCCGGATCCGGAATACCTTGTATATCTTCCGGAGTAAGATCAATGATTACTCCTTGTCCGGCAAATGAGAAGAGCGGTTTAAGAACATAATTTTTTAAGTCTTCCGGAATTTCATTTACATCAGATAAGAAGCGGGTAGCCGGTACATAGGGATGGTGCAGGTAGGGAAGGGTATGTTTGCTGATGCGGTAAAACCAATTGGGATGTGGTACCCATTCGACCTCCAGTTCTTCCATCAGCAATTGCCCCTTCCTTTTGATTTCTTCCGGTTGCTGCTGTAACTCATCAAAAATGATTCTGTTATAAATTCTCTCTACCCGAATGCGCTTGCCTTCTTTTTGGTAAAAGAGATGCTTTCCTTCCTGTTCCAGTTCAGTAAGGCAGACAATCGGGATGCCGGTATAATGCGCAGTGCAATAAAAATCAATGCGGGTTTTTTGTTGATGCGGAAAAATCTCTAATAAAATAACCGATTCGGGTGAATGATGGCCCAGAATAATTTCCTGCATGAACTGAACATAGCTGTCAGCATCAAAACCATTCAGGTAACTGCTGAATCCCGGTGGAATTTCGAAACATCGCCGTGTTACTTCCTCATGCCAACGTTGGTAACCAAAAAGACTCGGAAAGCCCTGCATTTCTATCAGTTGTGGTTCCAGGCTACCGGATTCATTCTCACAGATACCAAAATCAAAGACCAGGCATTGCGGATATTTTTCCGGTCCCGGTACCCTCCAGTTTGCAGGTATAGCGACTTCGCTTTGTTGTAAAAAATCGGACCCGGTAATCACATCGATGATGTGCTCGCAGGCGGATAACATTTTATCTCTGAAGTAGGCAGGCACGAAGACCGGCGTTTCCGCTACGCGAAAATCCAATGCTCCCGGGAATGGTGCCTGCAACTCCGTGAGGTAGTGCTGATAATTAATTTCGCTGAAAGATTCATTGAATTGCCGGCGAATTTCAGGAATCATGGCATTGACATTGTAATGGAAAATTACTGCATTAATTGCAAATACTTATGCAGTAGTCATTGGAGTGAGTGCTTTCGTTGCCTGGTTTAGGAAATTAGGCAGCACATGCGTATAGGTCCATAAAATTTTATCGGGATCTTGCAAGTGTTCAACCATACTCGACCATTTCGCTTCACCATGGTTTTCAATGATGGTAGCTTTTTTATCAGCGCGTTGCAGGTACATCTGCATACCGATGGCATCGGCTTCCGGGTGAAACTGGGTGCCGATGAAATAAGGGTTGAAACGTACCGCCATCATAGCCCGTTCATAAGGAACATGGGGACGATTTTTTTCTATGGCTAAAATATGTGCTCCTAATTGACGCAGGCGTTCATGGTTGGGTTGAATCACCTGGAAGTCCCTGCTGTCAACACTATAAAAGGGGTCGTTGAGTCCGGCAAATACGGGTTCATTTCGGCCTTCTTCCAGCAGG
>JBIIRN010000182.1:0-4493 GCA_044341525.1 Sediminibacterium sp.
GTCCTATTGAAGTGGAAGACCTGAGTAAGCATAAAATGGATGCCGAATATTATGCCATCTCCGAGCAGGCTTGTTCCATTGTAAACAAAGCTAAAGAGTCTGGCCGCCGCATCTGCTCCATTGGAACTACCACCATGCGTGCCATGGAAAGCAGCTTTACGGCGCAAAAATTATTGAAACCCAGCGAAGGATGGACCAATCTCTTCATTCATCCTCCTTATAACTTCAACGTTGCCGATAGTCTGGTAACCAATTTCCATTTGCCCAAGACCAGTCTGCTGATCATGACTTGTGCTTTTGCCGGTTATGAGCTGACCATGGAAGCATACAAGAAAGCGATTAAAGACAAATATCGTTTCTTCAGCTATGGAGATGCGCTGCTGATTGTTTAATTATTGAAGATCCCCGTTACAATCCAAACAACCCTTTATTGAGGGCTTGTAATATATCTTTTTTGTGAGCAGCAGGAATGAGCAAGGAGATATTGTGGGGACTTCCCCCGAAGCTGACCATTGTCACAGGAATGTTCCGAATGGAGGTAAATAGTTTTTCCAGTACATGCTCTGTTTGACCGATTTCATTGCCCACAATCGAAACGATGGTTTGTCCGGTCTCTACTTCCACTGTTCCAAAAGGTTGAAGTTCCTGTATAATTTCTTTCAAGAACTGATCATTATCGATAGTCACTGCCACCGCTACTTCTGAGGTGGTGATCATATCAATGGAGGTTTTATACTTTTCAAAAACCTCAAATATTTTTCTCAAAAATCCATAGGCCAGCAACATGCGGCTGCTTTTAATTTTAATAGCGGTAATACCATCCTTGGCAGCAACTGCCTTAACGCCGGTAGAACCGGCATCTTGCCTGATCACAGTTCCGACAGCATCGGGTTGCATGGTATTGAGTAGTTTAACAGGAACGTTCTCCTGTTGTGCCGGCCAGATACAGGTAGGATGCAAAATCTTTGCACCGAAATAGGCCAATTCGGCTGCTTCATCGAAGCTGAGTTGATCAATAGGCATTGTTTTGTTGACAATACGAGGATCATTGTTGTGCATGCCATCGATATCCGTCCATATCTCACAGACTTCAGCTTGTAACGCAGCAGCCACCAGTGAAGCGGTGTAATCACTGCCACCTCGCTTGAGGTTATCCACCTCTCCCCTGGCGTTCCGGCAGATATATCCTTGGGTAATGAATAATTTTTTATCGGCATGAGCATCTACCAGTTGACGCAGCTTTTGGCGAATCGAAGCCAGTTGCGGCTCCTCGTGTTGGTCAATTGACATGAATTCCAATGCCGGAAGTAATACATGATCAATACCTTTTTCCTCCAGGAACAGAGAAAATAAGCGGGTACTCAGTAATTCCCCCTGTGCCAGTATATCCTTATTCAATGCATCACTGAAAGAAATTCGCAGAATGATCTGCAAAAATTCAAAGTGCTCTGATACCACCTGATGCCCTTTTTCTCGTGTAACGGACTGGAGCAATAATTGATCTACAAACTGGCGGTAATGTGCCTCTAGTTGATCTATTTTATTTTTAGCGGCTTCTTTATTTCCTTCTGCCAATGCCTGGCTGATTTCTACCAAGCTATTGGTCGTTCCACTTAAGGCACTCAGCACAACCAGGGTAGGTTTATCTTCCCGGGTGATCAGTTCACTCACCTGACGCATGCGCTCGGGCTTGCCAACACTTGTGCCACCGAACTTCATTACTTTCATATACAGATACTTTGCCGCGGAATACAGATTCCTCTTCGATTGATAAATAGCTGCAAATTTACACTGCAATAGCTTAAGAAAAAAGCCAATAGAGATTACAGCGGCGCTATGCCCAATTGCGATGCAATCTGGCGCAGGTCTTCATCCACTTCCTCATGTACAGGTATCCCCTGTTCCATGCGCTCCGCAGCAATGATTCTTTCGGGATCACCGGGAATCAACACCTGATCGAAACCGGGGATGGGTTCGGCAGAACGAAAGCGGGTAATCCAATTATCCATGTGCGCCTTGAACTCCGCCGCCGGTCGAAATGCATCAATCCGCATGGCACCAAAAAAATGCCCCAATCCCTTTCCGGGCATATGCTCGGGCATGGCTATATAAGCCGGAAAAGGCGGCGCCCAGGGTCCATAAGATGCCCCACTGAAAACCGCAGAAAAAATATCTACAATGCTACCCAACGCATAACCCTTGTGACTGCCATGCTCCCGATCACCACCCAGGGGCAACAATGCACCCTGCTTCTTTAAAATATGGGCATCATTGCTGGACTGCCCATCCACATCCTGCACCCATCCATCGGGTGTGGGCGCATTTTTTCGTTGCAACAATTCAAGCTTACCATTGGCAGCAGTAGTAGTGGCAAAATCAGCCACAAAAGGTGGTTGCTCACCCGCAGGTATGGCTACCGCAATCGGATTAGTACCCAACATCTTTTCCTTGGAGAAGGTAGGCGCTACCAAGGCACTGGCATTGGTCATGGCTATACCAATCATATCTTCCTCCAATGCCAGCATGGCATGATAACCGGCAATTCCAAAATGGTTGGAATTTCTAACACTCACCCAACCTGTTCCGCAGTTCCTTGCTTTCTGTATAGCGACCCGCATGGCATAGGGAGCAACCACCAGTCCGAGTCCGGCATCTCCATCTATAACAGCAGTAGAAGGTGTTTCATGAACCACCTGAATATTCGGCCGCACATTCACCCTTCCCGCTTCCTGTAAGCGCAAATAGCCGCGTAAGCGGGCAACCCCATGGCTATCAATCCCACGAAGATCTGCTGTTACAAGAGCGATGGCAGCCGTGTGCGCATCGGTCGAAGAGCAGCCAATGGTTTCGAGCACGCGCTGCACGAAACCAACCAATGCATCAAATGAATGTACTGCCACCCTTTAAAAAGAATTGATTAAAAAGGAGAGGAATCATCTCCAGATCCGGCTTCCGAATTACCGGGTGCGGAATAATTGGAAGAATTACCGGAATCAGAGGAACTGTTATCGCCGGAACGCCCCCCCAGCAATTGTAAGCTCCCTACCCGCAAAGTGAGTGATGCACCCTGACGTCCATCCTGTGTTGTATAGGTTCTGATATCCGGCTGGCCCTCCACATACACCTGTGTACCTTTTTTTAAGTATTGTGCCACCGCAGTTCGTTCCGTCCAGTAAGCACAATCTACCCAGATCGTTTTGTCTTTCGGATTACCCTGAGCATCTCTGTCACGCCCCTTCTCCGTATGGGCAACTGTAAAGTTGATGACTGTTTTTCCGTTTACTGTATTGGTAACCGCATCTTTACCCAGGTTACCAATCGCCTGCATCCTAACCATAAAATTCAATTTTGGTAAATATCAATAAAATGAGCCAACAAATAACAAGTATTTATTACCAATGGTCGCACCCGGCCGCACCTACCTTTATTGTTGGGGTGTAGCGAGGGCTTTTTCTATCGAACTTCTCAACTCAACTAGCGTGTTCGGCCCTAAGCCCATAGTTTGAAAGACTACCTTACCGGCTCTATCGAGAACGGCATGCGTGGGGTAGCCCTTGATACCATATTGTGCAGCAATGGCTGACCCGGATGCAATCTGCTGATAGTCAAAGGGTGTTTGTTTTAAAAACTGTTCTAGCTGGGTCTGGTCATCCAGCGCAATTCCTATAAAAACCACCTCCGCTCCCGAAAAATTGCGGGTAAGCTGATTCAATTCAGGCATCTCCTGCCGACAAGGCGGACAATTGATAAACCAGAAATTAAGTACCACGACTTTCCCCTTCAATTTAGCCAAGTCCATTTTTTTTCCTGCTATTGTCTTGGCAGAGAAGGATGTCGGTACCGTGCCCACTACAAAACTGTTGCTCTCTGCAGGAAATGGTTGAGTCAACATTCGCTTTTTGTAAACGGAATCGGGTAGCTGGGTTAACAAGCCCTCCGTACCGGCAGCATTCAACTTCAGGTCATATTTCCCGGATTGTATCAGCGGGACCCATTCGTTGACCTGATATTTCTTCCCGGTGGAGTCACGAACATCCAGACGCTCGACATCCAGCACAGACACCTTTGGGTTGGACTTTTCCTGCGCAGCAGCTTGTACTGCCAGACATGAAATCAATAGAAAGAAAATGTAGGTTCGCATGGCTATAAATTTTAATAAAAATATCAAAAAAATGGATATAAACCCTGTTGCGCAATGAGGCACCGCCTCTTTACCAACGCCCGCCTTAATTATACTTGTCGTACCTTTGCAGCCAACTTGCAGGAAAATCGGCATGAGCAGGAACGGAAAAATATTGGTGGCCATGAGCGGCGGTATAGACAGTACTGTAGCCGCCCTGATGTTACACGAACAGGGTTATGAAGTCGTGGGCATCACCATGAAAACCTGGGATTATTCCTCCTCTTCCTCATCAACTAAGGAGACAGGCTGCTGCAACATCGACTCCTTCAATGATGCCCGACAAGCAGCCGTTCAACATGGCTTCCCGCAT
>JBIIRN010000023.1:0-15250 GCA_044341525.1 Sediminibacterium sp.
ATTGGTTTTTCCGGCATTGGCCAGGTAGTTGGCATAAACGGAAGAGTCACTCGCGATAAAAAGATTTTTTTCATCACCCATCACAAATACATTCAGTAATCGATATTCCGGAACCGAGCGATAGACATTTCCTGTTTTCATGAGCCAGCCATTTTTTACTGCTGCATCCATGAGTTTACGATAACTGTTGCCATCTCCTACCGGAATTCTGACCAGCAGTTGGCCGGTAGTTTTACCTACCTGCAGCGATAATTCATCCCGGTGAGTCATAGGATCCGGCTCTTTTACTGAAATATCTGATACAACTACAGCCAGCTCTCCCTTCAATGCTTTTACAACATCATCGAGTGAGAGATCGCTTTTGCTGAGAAAATTATCAGCAAAAGATTTTAGCTCCAGTTGCCGAAGCACGCCTCCAATTATTTCCGGTTGAAAGGAAGCCATTGCCAGCATGTTGATGGTGCCTTGCGGATAGTCTTTGACCAATGACCAGTTAATGACCGGTCCGGCATATTGACGGAGTAAGCTGCTGAGGGTGGGATTAAAATAGCTGGTAGACTGCATGCGTACCTTGCCGGTTTCAAAATGAAGGGTGGCACAGGTGTAATTATCTTTCAGTAATTCCTCCAGTTGGGGGAAATTCAGGGGACTATTCCTTAAAGTTTGGATGGAGCTATTGCTGGAAGTAAATAAATATCCATCGGCTTTTTCTTTGAACATATCTGTGAAGTAATCCACCGATGCCATGGATTTATCTAGTGACTGGTTGAAGAATTGTGCTACTTCTGTCTTGCTTTCCTGCTCGATGTTGGGGTCAGCAGGCATTTTAAAAGTCATCTCCAGGGTATCGAAAACGGGTTTTACCTCATGATAAAAATAAGTGACCATGGTAATTTCGTCGTTCCAGCTCATCCTATATTTTGATATAGAATCATAAAAAGTTTTGAAGTTTTTTTCATCCTGAATTATTGGCTCATTGATTGCTTTCTGCCCGTTAGGTTGGTAGAATATATTATTCAAGTTGTCAGCTATTCCGAGAATATTAATTGAATAGGTGACAGAGTTATCTGTCATTGTTTTTGTTTGTACAAACAAAAGGACTTTCTCGATTTGTGTCGCAGGAATAACTGGTTCTGTTATAATTCTGGTAAAGGTTTTTGCTTCTCCGCTATAGGATGTATCATAAGAAAAATACTCTTTTTTAAACAAAGATTTAGTTAGTGAATCGATGTTCAATCGACCTTTCTTAAGCTTGTTCTTAATTTCTTCTATATTCAGCACAGCCACTATTGCAGCATCTTTCGGAATATAAGCTGCTTCTTTGGGAGTCTTGTTGGAGCAGGCAGTAAAAAAAATCAGCCAGACTGCCAGGAGTCGGTAGGCATGAATTGTTTTCATAGGAGTTGTAATAAGTAATATAAAGTTAGCTCAAAGCTTTGAACCAGGTGTTGTTAGGTGTCAACGACGGATGGCATCATAGATGGCATCCTGAATCTGAGATCTGATATTCAGCTGACTAATCAGGTTATTACTGCGGGTGGGATTCACGCGGTTTGACATAAAAATATACTGCAAATGATTTACCGGATCTGCCCACACACCGATTCCCGTAAAGCCCGTATGACCGAAGGTTTCAGGGGGTGCATTTCGGCTGGGATAAGGGTCTTTGCGGGTGGCATTGTCTTTTTCCGGCTTATCGAAACCGAGTCCGCGACGGCTGCCCGGGCTACCATAGGCAGAAAATAACTGAATGGTTTCTGGTTTTAGCAAGCGGGTTCCATTCAAAATTCCGCCGTTCAGCAACATTTCATATAACTGCGCCAGGTCATATGCATTGCTGAATAATCCGGCATGTCCGGCTACTCCGCCCATCAATGCAGCGCCTTCATCGTGTACATCACCCCGAATTACTTGGTGACGGAAATAAGCATCTGTTTCGGTTGGCACTATCCGCATCGTTGGGAGATAGGTAGAGGGTTTAAACCCGGTACTCTCCATTTTCAGCGGCCGATAAAAAGTTTGGGATACATAATTATCGAGTGTTTGTCCGCTAACCACCTCTACGATATTACCTAAAATAATAAAATCGTTATCGCTGTACACATACTTTCCTGCAGGCCCCAGCTTACTGGAAGCTATGCGCGCCTTGATACTATCTTGCCAATCATTCCGCAGGTACATATCTTTTGCCACTCGATATGTATGGCTATCATCTTCTCGCGAAGTAAAATATCCCGGCTTGGGTTGTTGGGTTGCAGTGTCAATCAATTCCTTATAGAAGGTGATGAAAGGAACTAATCCTGCTTCATGTAGTAAAACCTGCCGAATAGTAAGATTTTCTTTGTTACTGCCTTTAAGCCAGGGAAGATAGTAACCGATAGATTGTTGCAGGTCAACTTTTCCTTCCTCATACAATTTCATGATGGCCACCGTTGTGGCAGAAATTTTTGTTACGGATGCGAGATCGAATACTTTATCTGTACTCATTTTTTCTTTTCTGCTCATGTCGGTATGCCCAAATGCTTTGTGATATACCACCGATCCATTTTTGGCTACCAGTATAACGCAGCCGGGGAATGCTCCTTTGTTCAGGGCTATCTGTGCTATCGAATCAATTTTATTCAAAGACTCGCTGCTCATTCCTACTGATTCGGGAGATGCGGGCGCCAGGTAAGGATGCCAGCTGATACCCATCCCTGCCGGAAAACTATCAGAAACACTTACCGGCAACTGGCCCGATGCTGTAAGTTTACCAGACAGTAAATCGGCCGCAGCCTGCTGAGTGATATTATCATCCTCATAGCAGGCAATCAGGTTGCGAGGTTGCTGCAAATACTGGATAGCATAAGGATTTCCAAAAATGAGGGTAATATTTTTATAGTCCTGCAAAGCATTCAGCAGATATAAACTGGGGCCGGAGAGTCCAAACTGATTAGCAGGTCTTCTGTTGAAATTATGCAGGCCGACAATAATCTGATCATACCCACCTGACCGGAGCACATCTAAAAGTTGGTTGGCACCTGCACTATCTGTTTTTTCTATGGTGGTCACCGATGTCTGATCATCCATTAGTTGTTTACCCACGGTTGCCTTGCTTCCAAAAAGAAAAATGGCTGCCTTGTATGTTGATCTCATCTGAACTGCCATGGTATTTTCTCCGGGTGCACCGATGCTTACATACGCAATTCTTTGCTTGACATTCAGGGGGAATGACTGCGGATTATCTTTTTTTACTACGGTGATGCTTTGTTCGCTGATTTTTTTTCTGATGGCATCGGTGGATGCGTTCAGGTCATTGACCAATCCATCATAAACAATACTATCGACTTTATTCAGTCCGAGATGGTATTTTGCTAATAAAACTTTTTTCACTTTTTTGTTGATGTCGTCCCAGCTGAGGTCGCCCTTTTTAATGGCTTCCCGCACAGCGGCAATTGTTCCGGGCACATCACCCGGTAAACAAAGTAGGTCATTGCCTGCTATGATGGAGCGCAGTGCCGCTTCTCCGCGCGGATAGTATTTACTTACTCCCTGCATCTCCAATGCGTCGGTGAAGGAGATGCCCTGAAATCCAAGTTCATTGCGAAGTAATCCATTTACATGTTCGGGAGATAAAGAACTCGGCAGATGTTCTGTGGAGTCAATTGCAGGTACAGAAAGATGTGCCATCATCACACTGCCCACCCCGGCTTTGATTAATTCGCGGAAGGGATATAATTCCAGATCTTCCAGCTGATCACGCGATTTGTTGATGACGGGTAAATCTTTATGGGAGTCTACTGCTACATCACCATGACCGGGGAAGTGCTTAATGGTGGCCATAACACCCTGCTCTTGTATTCCCTTCACAAATGCAACAGCCATCTTTGTTACACGAAATTTATCCTCTCCAAAACTGCGATCGTTGATTACAGGATTGAGGGGATTGTTGTTGATATCGACTACCGGGGCATAATCGACATGAATACCCAGCCGCTTACATTGAATGCCCACTGCCTTTCCGATTTCGTAGATAATCTGATCATCCGGACCGGCACCCTGCATCAGTTGCCGGGGGAAGGGTGTCACACTATCCAGCCGCATACCTACCCCCCATTCTGCATCAATGGAAATCATCAGGGGCGTTTTAGCTATTGATTGATAGAAATTGGTCAATCGGGCCTGCCGGACAGGACCTCCCTGAAAAAAGCAAAGTCCGCCCACATTGTATTGACTAATCAGGTTCGTTACTTGTGCAATATGATCGGGGCCCAGATTGCTATGGGCACGAATGATCATGAGCTGAGCAATGCGCTCATCTTTTGATAAGTGCCGGAACTGTTTTCTCACCCACTTTTTGGCAGCAGGTGTTTCCGCATAAAAAGATTGTGAAAAGGAAGAAAGTGCAATAAAAAACCAGCAAATAGCCAGTAAAAAACGGGAATTACGCATATCAGAAAATTCAGTTACACAAGGTAAGAATTCCCTGAAGGATTATGTGAGGAAATGAGAAAATAATGACGGAAATGGATGCCAATGTATGAAGGGCTCGCTTCTATTCGGCGCTGCTTTCTTCTTCAGAAGCGGGTAATACCGGCTCAATCTGGTGGCGATCAATCAGGGCATACCATTTCACCATTTTCCGCAAATCACTGGGATAAACTCGGTCAAAGTCTATGCTGGGGAAAGTCTTTTGGAAGTAAGCTTTAACTGCCTTGTCATCTTTCTCGTTAGGGAGCGCTTCCTTACTTTTTTTCATGGCCATGAAAACCTCTGCGAGATTGACATTGTCACGGGTAGTATAAACTTCAATGCTTTCAAGATGTGAAAACTGGTGCTGACGGCTGCTGATAAATCGGGTTTGCTGATCTACCAAAGAACGGGCAATGGCTCCATCATTCTTACTTCCAATCAACTCAAATAGTCCCGGTAAGCCGGAAACCGATATTAATTTGCTGTATTCCATATTTTGATTCTTTTGCGAGGTGCAAGGTAAAGATAAAAAAACAGAGTGCCGAATAAGTTGGCAGGAATAGTTTTTCTTAGTTTTTAGGTAGAAAATAAGCTATACAAACGGGTTATCCCCATAATTTCAGATTACGGTTGTTGACTGGTTGAATAAGTGCTAACTTTTCAGCAACCAATAAAATTCAGGCGTATGAAATTCTTTTTCCCCTTATCTGCCTCGCTGCTACTAACGCTTACCACAGTTGCACAGACACCCGAAGAAAAAATAGCAGCTGCGGGCTATGTATTGCAACCGGTAACCCAACCTATCGCTAATTACCTGCATGTGGTAAGAACCGGCAATCTTATTTTTCTGGCAGGAAAGGGTCCGGCGCTTCCGGATGGAAAATATGTTACAGGTAAATTGGGAAAGGAACTGAGCATCGAACAGGGATATGAAGCAGCCCGGTTGACCGGACTCGCACAATTGGCGGTACTCAAATCTTATCTGGGCAGTTTGACTAAAGTAAAACGAATTGTAAAAGTATTGGGTCTCGTGAATGCTACACCTGAATTCACTGATCATCCTAAAGTAATCAATGGATTTTCCGATTTGATGGTGCAGGTTTTTGGGGAAAAGGGAAAACATGCCCGTTCCGCCGTAGGCGCATCTTCATTGCCCATGGGAATGGCGGTAGAAGTTGAATGCGTGGTGGAAGTGGAGGACTAAAAACAGTTAGCTTTTTTTCAAAGCAGCATCAAGGCGTTGACGCAAACTAGCTTCATCGGTATAACCTCGTGCCAGTAAAGTAAATGAAACCTCACTGTGTTGCAGAAGTACACAGGGATAGCCCGTTACCTGCAGTTTCCGACAAGTGGCAAAATCCTCCTCTGCTTGCTGCCGAAAATAGATGCTGCGCAGCTGGGTACAAAAATCTTCTTCCGGCAGTTGATATTTTTCAAGTAAGTGACGGTAAGCTTCGTCATCTGTCAGGTCTCTCCCTTCGCCAAAAAGTGCCAACTGTAGATCTGCTGCCCATTCAAGTTGTCGGTCAGGATAAATCGACCGGAATATACACAATGCGATGGCGGGCTTCAGTGAATTCGGAAACCAATCACTCAAATCGGGGTTTTCAATATGCCAGCGATAATCCGCTCCAAACTGCACGCCTGTCATGGCTTCCACACGCGGGAGGGCTTCTCTGATATAGGAAGCAGTATTACTGATAGGAACCGGGTTTTCCGGCAAAATCATTCCACCGGAAATAACTTCAACAGGTAATTCCGGGAATTGGGCCGCCAGTTTTTTCATCACCGGACTAAACCCATAGCACCAGCCGCAATAGGCATCGTAGCAATAGATTAGGTTCGGATACATGGGACAAAGGTAACATGGACCGGTCAGAGCGATGCTAAATCTTTAATATCTTTGCACCTTAGTAGTTAATTAATCAGTTATAAATAATTCCAGCATGCCCGGATATGAACTTTTTGGAGAGGAAGAAAGAAAAGAAGTGAACGATGTTTTAAACACCGGAATCCTAATGCGGTATGGATTCGATGGTCCCCGCAAGGGAATCTGGAAGGCAAAGGAACTGGAACAGGCCATCTGTGAAACTTTTGGATGTCAGTATGCACAGCTAACTTCCAGTGGTACGGCAGCACTT
Source organism: Sediminibacterium sp. (assembly GCA_044341525.1). Lineage (GTDB taxonomy): Bacteria > Bacteroidota > Bacteroidia > Chitinophagales > Chitinophagaceae > Sediminibacterium. The sequence continues at coordinate 6,594 of JBIIRN010000023.1, forward strand.
TCAACGGCACTCGCCTCTTTAGGAGTAGGAACCGGCGATGAAGTGATTATGCCCTCTTTCACATTTGTGGCAAGTTTTGAAGCGGTGTTAAGTGTTGGGGCCATTCCTGTATTAGTGGATGTGGATGACACGCTTACTTTGAACCCTGCTGCTGTTCGGGCTGCCATTACCCCCCGTACCAAATGTATTATGCCGGTACACATGTGTGGTAGTATGGCTGACCTCGATCCGCTGCTGGTGATGGCACGCGATAATGGTATCGTCTTACTTGAAGATGCCTGTCAGAGTATTGGCGGTACTTATCAGGGAAAAGCACTCGGCACGCTGGGGGATGCAGGTACCTTCTCTTTTGATTTTGTCAAAATGATTACTTGTGGGGAAGGGGGCGTAGTGATGACCAATCGCAAGGATGTCTACGATAAGGCGGATGGATATACTGATCATGGCCACGATCATCTGGGGGTAGACCGCGGTGCGGATTTGCATCCATTTATCGGATACAACTATCGCATCAGTGAACTGCATGCTGCTGTGGGATTGGCACAAATCAGAAAATTAAGTCAGTTTTTAGAGATACAAAAAAGAAACCATGCTGCTCTCAAAGCACACCTGGAAGCCATTCCAGAGGTTAGCTTTCGCAGGGTACCTGCCGCCGGAGTAGATAGTTGCAGTTTTATCAGTTGGTTCTTACCGGAAGCCCGCCAAACGGAAGCATTGGTGGAGAAGCTCAGAGAGAACGGTATTCTGGCCGGTAATTTTTACTGGTTCCAGAACAACTGGCATTATATCAAAAAATGGCACCACCTCAAGCAAGCCGCCTCTTTATCTCCTCTTTCACAGCAGCAAGTTACAGCACTTCAAAAATTAGAACATACTGATTTCTCTGCGAGTGATGCCTGGCTAAGCAGGTGTATTTCTACTTCCGTTTCGCTCGCCTGGACGCCGGAACAAATAAAGGAAAAAGGAGAGAAGCTTTCTGCTGCCATTAAAGAAGTACTGTAAATGAAATCAAATGATCAGATTTGAGCGTGCCGCTGAACTTTCTGAATCATGGAAGAACATCAATAGATGGGTAGGATTTTTATTCGCAGTGACTTTGCTGATACTCACCCTTTTTTTTCCTTCCGAACGTAAGATGAAGAATCTCGGTCACCTGATTTTGAGTCTTTTTTTCATTTTTCATTTTTTCCCTCCCTATCAAAAACGGACCTCCCTGTTTGTTGAATTGACAGATGAGCAAATCCGTTGGAATACTTATCATGGATTTGAAAAAGATGCACCCCCGGCAGAATTACTTCAGTGGAAAGAAATCAACCTGATCAAATTACTGAAGGAAAATGAACTGATGTTTTTTGTTGAGAATGATTTTTACTATCGGCTTGACAGCAAACAATTCAATCAAGAGCAGCAAAAAGAAATAATGAATGCCATCAGGGATTACGCCGACCGTTTTTCGATTCGCTGGGTAGATAATACAGCGAAGGTGGCTTGATGTAATTGCGTTGTTTTCCCTCCAGCCGGTCCACCTGATCTACACTCCCCAACCTAAACCGAAAAGGGACACCGGTTTTCTTTTCCAAGAGCCATTCATTGCGGCAAAAAAAAGTTAATCCTTTGCTATAATTATCTTCCGGCACTAATCGAATGGGTGTTTTGGACAGGCTGTCTTTAGCAAAATCCTTCACCGTTACATAGACAGGCGATGTTTGGGCATATCCCATGCCAGATATAAAGAAAATCAATGCGAATAAAACAGTTTGTTTCAAATCAGGTTGCTTGAATTGGTGTAAATTTACAGCGAAAATCAACAGCAAAATACCGGAAAATATTCCCTTCGGGTTTGCTGAGTAAACGTACTCTCTAATATGGCGCTTAGTCAGTCCTTCCAACAGAAACTGCTGCAAAAGCTATCCCCCCAGCAGATTCAGCTGATGAAGCTGCTGCAAGTGCCTACGGCAAACCTGGAGGAAAGAATCAAGGAGGAGATTGAAGAGAATCCAGCCCTGGAAATGGAATCAGAAGGAGAAACAGATGAATACGAGCTGAACAATGAGGAAATGGGTGAAGGTGATGAAAGCAGCAGTGATGACGAGTATGAATCTGAAGAAGCAGATGCGCCTGATATCAATGAATACTTACTCGACGATGATGGGGAAATTGCCGACTATAAAACCAAGGACGACCATTATCCGGAAATGGGGGATGATAAAGTAATTCCCATTCGGGCAGAAATTAGTTTTCAGGAGCACCTGATGAATCAACTCGGGTTACTCGAGCTCGACAAGCGCAACAAAATCATTGCCGAGCAGATCATCGGTAGTCTCGATGATGACGGATACCTTAGGTCGGATATTACTTCTTTGGTTGATGATATGGCTTTTCGTCAGGGACTGGAAGTCACTGAAAAGGAAGTCATTGATTTGCTTCTGCAGATTCAACAGTTTGATCCGCCCGGAATCGCTGCCCGTAATCTCCAGGAATGTTTACTCTTACAATTGAGGAGAAGGGAGTCGGAAGGAGATGCTGTTCAGCAGGCCATTCAAATACTGAGCAAATATTTCGATGAGTTTACCAAAAAGCACTATGACCGGATACAGCGCAGTATGGGTATTACAGACGTACAATTAAAAGAAATCATTGGTCAGATCATTCGTTTAAATCCCAAGCCCGGGGGAAATTTTTCCAGTGGATCTCAGGCGGAGAACTTCATTATACCGGATTTTTATGTCGTGAATAGCAATGGGAAGCTTGAGTTGAGTTTGAATGCCCGAAATGCACCTGCGCTTCGTATCAGCGAGGGCTATCGGGAAATGATGAAAGAATACGAACGAGGAAGCAAAAAAGATAAGCGACAAAAGGAAGCCGTAACTTTTATCCGCCAAAAAATCGATGCGGCGCGCTGGTTCATTGATATGATTGAGCAAAGACAGGCTACCTTATTGAATACAATGGGTGCTATTCTGCAACACCAGGAGACCTTTTTCCTTACTGGAGATGAAACCACTTTGCGTCCAATGATATTAAAAGACATCGCAGAATTGACGGGTCTGGATATATCTACTGTCAGCCGGGTCGCCAACAGCAAATTTGTACAAACTGAATTTGGCAATTTCAGACTCAAGTTCTTTTTTAGTGAATCACTCAGTACCGATAGCGGAGAAGAAGTCAGCACCAAGGAAGTGAAAAAAATTCTACTCGATTTTGTTGAAGCAGAAGATAAGAGAAAGCCATTAAGTGATGACTTGCTCACCGAAATGCTACAGGGAAAGGGATATAATATTGCCCGTAGAACCGTTGCTAAGTATCGGGAACAATTAAATATTCCGGTAGCCCGGCTCAGAAAAGAGTTATAACATGACTATTCCCGATACTGTTACCAGGGCCACTGATAGTTCGAAATCAAATACCGGTCTGTCAACCCACCTGCTTCGCGGAGCTGCAAAACTTATTTCGGTTCTATTTCATCCCCTTTTCATCCCCACTTATATATTTTTACTGTTGATGCAGGCAGTGCCCTATGAATTTGCGGGCATCACTCCCTGGGAACTAAAGCTAAGATTGTTCTCTGTTTTCTGGTGGACAGCTTTCGTTCCTGCATTTGCGATTTTTCTACTCAGTCGTCTGCAATTCATTAATAGTATTATACTCTTAACCCAAAAAGAAAGGATTATTCCTTTTGTATTGGTTATGCTCTTCTATTGGTGGCAGTATTATCTCAGCCGTCATTTTGTTGACCAGCCAATTGTTCTACGCTTTTTTTATCTGGGAATTTTTATAACATCAGTAGTCGGACTAATCATGAATAATTATATGAAGATTAGTCTCCATGGAATGGCTGCCGGTGGGGCCGTTGCTGCAGTGATACTTTTTTCCTGGCATTATGCTCTCCCCCTCTGGGAATATATAATAGGTACTGTTTTCCTGGCTGGGTTGGTTGCTTCTGCCAGATTACTTGTTAGTGATCATAGTGCCCGGGAAGTATATTACGGACTTATCACCGGAATGTTTTGTCAGATTTTTGCCTACCTGTTTACATTGTCATGATGCACTTCAAATTCATGCAGGTATATTTTTACAAGAAGAATAAACAGCGCGATCAGTATAGGACCAAAAATTAAGCCGACAAATCCAAAAATCTTTACACCTACCACTACACCAAATGTGGTAATCAGCGGGTGGGTATCACCCATTTTCTTTTGCATACTCATCCGGAATACATTATCTAAAACACCCATGATGACTGCTCCATAGATCAGTAAAATAGTTCCCCTCGTAGTGTCTCCTTCTGCAAAGAAAATAATGGCCAGTGATCCCCAGGCAAGGGCCGCGCCTACCATTGGTATCATTGAAGCAATACAGGTGAGCACCATCCACAGCCCTACATCCTGAATGCCCAGGAAATAATAACCAATCGCACCAACAATACCCTGAAATAAAGCGGTAGCTGGAATCCCCAGTGCATTGGAAAAAATGAGGGTATGAAGTTCCTTGCCTACTTTTTTGATGTTCTCGTGACGCAGTGGAATATGCTGCAGACACCATTGATTGATTTCTTTGGAATTCGATAGCAGAAAGAACAAAATAAAATACATCATTAAAAAGGTCAACAGTGAATCAAATGTGGCACTTACAATTTTGGGAAGTATTGATGCCAGCAGGGCGCCAATCTTTTCAATATTCTGATCACTAAGCAGGGTTATATGATAGTCTTGCTCAATTTGATTGATCAGTGTATTGATGCCGGCAATTAATCTATCTGATCTTAGTAAGGCATTACCAATGTGAGTATAGATGGTATTAAAAATCATACTCATAGGAATAATTACGATAAGAAAAGTAGCAATCAGCAGTAAAGTGGCGGCAAGGGCAGGTGATAATTTTTTCTTTTCTGTGAGCCAGTTCATAGGCCCGGAGAGTAGGATCTGAAAGGTAAGTGCTCCCAGCGCAGCAGGTACAAAAGCACTCAGTTCCCATATCAATAAAATGGCTAAAAAAATCAACAGCAGATAAAAACTGATTTGGCGAATAGAAACAGGACTGGCATTCGGCATAAAAGATATTTATCGGAAATTACTGATTTTGTTACAATCAATTATCCTACTCCCGAATTAATGCTTTTCTTTGTCCTTATAATTAATCATTATGTGGTATTCCCTGGGTAAGTTTATTCTCAAGTATCGGCTGAAGATGTTACTGTTGCTTACAATCATCACAGCATTCATGGGCTGGAAAGCTTCCCAGGTGCAACTCAGTTATGATTTCACCAGAGCCCTGCCTACTGACAACCAGAAATACCGGGAGTACCAGGAATTTCTTCGAACTTTTGGAGCAGATGCTAATACAGTGGTGGTTGGTATGCAAACCGATCAAATGTATGATCCTGCTTTTTTTAATCAGGTAAGCGAATTGCACCAGCGCCTCAAGCGGGTAAGTGCTGTTACCGGCGTCTTATCCGTACCGGAAGCTGTTGGCCTGGTTAATGATACGGAAGCAGGAAAATTAGTGCCCACCCGACTGTTTCATCCACCCTATACCCGGGCTGGCGATTTAGACAGTGCCCGTAGGGTATTTGAGTCACTCCCTTTTTATCGCACCCTCTTATACAATCCTGCTACCGGTAGTTATCTGATGGGCATCAGTGTCAACAAAGACACGATGAACAGCAGTGGTCGTACCCGTTTGATGAATGATATTCTGGCCGAGTTGAAGGTATTCGAAAAAACTACAGGCAAAGAATTGTATGTAAGCGGACTCCCTTATATCCGAACCATTGTAGGTAATAAGATAAAGGCGGAAATGAATTGGTTTCTGATTGGCTCTTTGGTATTGTCTGTAGTAACCCTCTTTTTATTTTTCTGGTCTTTCAGTACGACCCTGATGAGCTTGTTGGTGGTGGGAATGGGTGTGATCTGGAGCCTCGGTACCCTTGTTTTATTTGGGTACAAGATAACTCTGCTCACTGCACTGATACCACCCCTGGTAGTAGTGATCGGTATTCCTAATTGCATTTATTTCCTTAATAAATACCATACTGTTTACCTCGAAACTAAAAATAAAGAAGAGGCCCTGGTCACCATGGTAGGTAGAATGGGAGTGGTTACCCTATTTTGTAATATCGCTGCGGCAATCGGGTTTGCTGTTTTTGCACTTACCAAAAGTGATCTGCTCAAAGAATTTGGTGTAGTAGCCGGAATCAATATCATGGCATTGTTTTTTGCTTCGTTGTTGTTTATCCCAGCCGTATTAAGCTATTTACCTCCACCGGCTCCGAAACACGTGCGATACCTGGAAAGTCCCTGGCTCAAACGTTTACTGGTGAGTATTGAGCGTTGGGCTTTTCAACATGCCGGATGGGTTTATGGAATTACTGCAGTTGCTTTAGTGTTTGCAGTGATGGGTATCTTCCGTATCAAAAGTGAGGGCTTTATTGTGGATGATCTTCCCCGGAGTAATAAGATTTACACTGATCTTAAATGGTTTGAGCAGAATTTTGGTGGTGTGATGCCTCTTGAAATCATAGTGGATACCAAAAAAAGAAAAAATGTTATGCGCATGAAGACCATCCAGAAAATGGATGAATTGTCTGAATATATCGAACAAAACCCGGAGACAGCCCGCCCACTCTCATTTGTAGAAGGCCTGAAATTTGTAAGGCAGGCCTATTTTGACGGCGACAGTAGTAGTTATGATATACCAACCGAAACAGATCTGGCTTTTATCGGACCCTATCTGCAGACCTCCGCTTCCGCTGCCGGAGATACGGCCGGATCGAAAGGAGTAGCCGCACTGATGAATAACTTCATTGACAGCAATAAACAACGCGCTCGCATCAGTGTCAATATGAAAGACATTGGCAGTGCCCGTCTTCCTGTTTTGCTGAATGAGTTCCAGCAGAAGGCGAATGAAATATTTGATACTGCTGCTTATCGGGTTACGTTTACCGGTAGTAGCGTAAGTTTTGTGGAAGGCTCGGGATTTATCATTAAAGGATTGAAGGAAAGTATTATGTGGGCCTTTCTGCTGATTTCACTTTGTATGCTGTATTTATTTAGGTCCTTTCGGATTTTAATCTGCTCACTGATTCCTAATCTGGTACCACTGATAATAACGGCAGGTGTAATGGGCTGGGTAGGAATTGCTTTGAAACCATCTACTGTTCTGGTATTCAGTGTGGCCCTTGGAATTGCCATAGATGTGACCATTCGGTTCCTGGTCAACTTTAAACAGGAATTGGCTTATCATGAGCACAGCGTTTCTGCCACCCTGGTTCAAACCATTCGACATACCGGAATCAGTATTCTTTATACTTCTCTCGTTTTAATAGCAGGATTTATCATATTCTGCTGGAGCGATTTTGGGGGTACCAAAGCATTGGGATGGCTGACTTCTCTCACGCTGGTAGTGGGAACCCTTACGAACCTGGTTCTCTTACCGGTGTTAATTCTAAGTATTGCTCCGGGTGGAAAAAAGAAGTAGCAACTGAAATATTTATTTCAGAACACTTGCCAGCTTTTTTTCAAGGTCTTCGCCCCGTAAATCTGAAGCAATTACTTTCCCGTCAGGGTCGAGCAGTACATTGAATGGAATGCCCTGAATCTGATACAGGGGAACTACAACACTCTCCCATTGTTTTAGGTCGCTTACATGTGTCCAGGTTAATTTATCTTCTTTAATTGCAGCTAACCACTCAGATTTATCAGCATCGAGTGATACACCGAGGATGGTGAAATTTTTCTGGTTGAATTTATTAAAAGCGGCTACGACATTCGGATTTTCTCTGCGGCAGGGGCCACACCAACTGGCCCAAAAATCAACCAGCACATATTTCCCCCTGAAACTTTTTAATGAAATCATTTTTCCATTAGGATCTGGCAAAGTGAAGTCGGGTGCTTCCACATTCGCCATGGCATTTTCTGCAGGAGGGGCAGGAGTGTTAGCAGACAATAACGTAACCACTTGTTGTAATCCTTTGTGATCCGGGAATTTCGCGAGCGAAGCCTTGGCTAAGCCCTGTAATTCTTCTTTCTTCATGGTTCGGGTAGCAATGCCCATTACGTAGGTGCGGGCGGCCGGACTACCGGAATTATTGATGAATTTGGTGACTAACTCATTGAGATCACCAATGCGACGATCTTTTTCCTGTCTGCAGGGTAACTGAATGCTGTCAGGCGAATTGCTTTTTTGAAGAGAATCCAACCGGATGAAGCAAGCAGCCAGGGCCGAATCCTGTTGGCGGTAATTTTCAAATAAACCGTGTAACTCCTCACTGGCGGTAGATCCTTGTACCTGATAATGAATATAGTCATTCATATCAGCAGTTAGTTTTATATTGTTGTTGTCGTTGATGATGATAAAATCCATCCCCTTTTCAGTTGCTACGCGGTAAAGACCTTCTTCTTTTCCAACCCCCCGAAGAATAAAATTTCCTTTAGCATCAATGGTGGTTGAATCCAGTGTAAGTGGTTGTTTGTCTTCCAAGCTGAGTTCCTGTAAAAAAATTTTCTGCTGGTAGGCATTCTTTAATTGTCCGCTCACTGTGAATGCACCGAATTTTTTTTCCTTACAGCCAAATAGTAAGATGGTCATACTTGCAAGGAGGATGATTTTTTTCATGATAGATAGATGAAGTGGTGTATAATTATTGGTTGAGGTGTTCT
>JBIIRN010000295.1:0-2666 GCA_044341525.1 Sediminibacterium sp.
GGCCGGCAACCTGAAAAGTCTCGGGCGGTCATTACCGGCCTGCGCCAATGGCGTGACTGTACCAATTTCCACAAATCCGAATCCCAGCGCTTTTAATGCCGGCAGATAACTGGCATTTTTATCAAAACCTGCTCCCAATCCCACCGGATTTCTGAAGGGGAGTCCGAAAACCGTTTTACTGCCTTCACCGGGATAGCGAAAACAACGGGTCATCCATTGCTCTCCCTGCTTGAAACTGCAGGCCGCTGATAAACCCCGCATGGAAACATGGTGGGCCTGTTCGGGCGGCAACATGAACAAGAGGGAACGAATCAAGGGATATAACATGGCGCAAAGATAATCATTCCCCCAACGGACAATGAATTAGTTGCATAAACAACTTTTAAAAAAAATTACTATTTTTGAATATAAATTCAGCCTTATGCAGGAAGCATACATTGTTGCCGGCTATCGTACGGCAGTTACGAAAAGCAAGAAAGGTGGTTTTCGTTTTTTCCGACCCGACGATCTCGCCGTGGAAGTCATCAGAGGATTGGCGGCTTCAGTGCCGGCACTAGATCCGCGTGAAGTGGATGATGTGATTGTTGGCAATGCAGTTCCGGAGGCTGAACAGGGATTACAGTTTGGAAGAATCATTGCTGCAAAGGCATTGGGTATTGAGGTTGCGGGTATCACCATCAACCGCTATTGTGCCAGTGGGTTGGAGAGTATCGCCATGGCCACGGCCAAGATACGAAGTGGTATGGCAGACTGTATCATCGCCGGTGGAACAGAAAGCATGAGTATGGTGCCTACTGCCGGATGGAAGACGGTTCCTTCCTATGCGATAGCCAGTGAAGATCCGGATTATTATCTGAGTATGGGACTCACCGCTGAGGCAGTCGCCAAAGAATATAATATCAGTCGGGAAGACCAGGATATGTTTGCCTATCAGTCTCATCAGAAAGCGATGAAGGCAATACAGGAAGGATATTTTAAGCCGGGTATTTTGCCGGTGAAGGTGGAGGAAGTGTATGTGAATGAAAAGGGTAAGCGGGCCGTTCGTTCTTATGTAGTGGATACCGATGAAGGGGTACGTGCAGATACCAATCTGGAAGCACTGGCAAAACTGAAACCGGCCTTTGCTCAGGGGGGTTCGGTGACTGCGGGGAATTCCTCTCAAACCAGTGATGGTGCCGCATTTGCGGTGGTGATGAGTGAGCGAATGGTCAACCGCCTAGGGTTAAAGCCCATCGGTCGTCTGGTGAATTGTGTATCCGCAGGGGTTCCTCCCCGCATCATGGGTATTGGTCCGGTTGCAGCGGTTCCCAAGGTATTGAAACAGGCAGGTATGACGCTTGATCAGATTGATTTAATTGAATTAAATGAAGCTTTTGCTGCACAGGCACTGGCAGTTATGAGAACCCTGGAAATGAACAATGATATCATCAACATCAATGGCGGCGCCATTGCATTGGGACATCCGCTGGGTTGTACCGGTTGTAAACTGACGGTACAATTATTGCACGACATGAAGCGCCTGAAAAAGAAATATGGAATGGTTACCGCTTGTGTGGGCGGCGGACAGGGCATAGCCGGTATCATTGAAAATATTGACTAATCATATATTCTGTCCGTGTCATCACAGGGCTGATAAATATCATATTTTCCTCTACTCAATCGGCCTACATTTGTTTAAAATTAAGCCATGCAGAATATTTTAGTTCCCGTTGATTTTTCAGAAGCCAGTTTTTCGGCTGCGACCTATGCACTCCGTCTCGCCGCAGACTTACATTCCCCCAAAGTAATATTGTATCATGCTTATCAGGCACCGCTCACCATCGATTCGCCGGTAACTGCCGTGCAGGTATTCGACGAGGCCCAGCTGAGACGTGATAGCATGGCAGCATTGGAAAGATTTCGTTCGCGGCTGGAGAAGGATTGTCCCCCCGGTTGTTTTTTAGAAATTTATTGCGAATATTCACTGCTAATCAATGGCGTGGATGAGGTCTGTCAATTCACCAATTGCAATCTCGTCGTGATGGGGGTTACCGGCGGGGGTGCTATGACAGAAAAATTGATAGGCAGCAATACTGTTTCGGTGGCTCGACATTCTTCTGTTCCAGTGATTATTGTACCGAAGGAAGCGGTTTATCGACCCATCCGTAAAATCGTTTTGCTCACTGATTATGAGCACACCGACGAAAACATTCCCGTAAGTAAAATTCACTGGTTATTGGATCATTTAAGATCTGCTCTGCAGGTGTTGCACATCGAAAAAAATCCGGAGGTAAAACGGGAATTACAGGAAATCGTTTTGCTGAAAGACCATCAACCCACCTATCATGTAGTACACCATTCGAATTTTGTGGAAGGGATATCTGATTTTATTGATCGAAATGAAGCGGACTGGATTATAACCTTGCCCAAGGACCATGGATTCTTCAGCAGTCTTTTTACTACCAGTCATACCACTCGCCTGGCTTTCCACAGCAAGATTCCGGTATTGGCTATTCATGGTTGATGTATTAATCAGAAATTTTTTCTCATGAAAAATGTGTTGGTCCCTGTTGATTTTTCTCCCACTTCCCGCAACGCGGCCCAATTTGCCCTCGGTTGGGTGGGTCAGGTATTGGGCAGGAAGGTGGTTTTGTATAATGCATTCCGAACTGCCCTCTCTGCCTTTC
>JBIIRN010000184.1:0-4456 GCA_044341525.1 Sediminibacterium sp.
TGCCGGTTACTCCGTCTCTCAAATTGATGAAGTGATTCTGGTGGGTGGTTCAACCCGTATTCCTAAAGTTCAGGAGATCGTTGAAAAGTTCTTCGGTAAAAAACCCAATCGTGGGGTGAACCCCGATGAAGTAGTAGCATTGGGTGCTGCTATTCAGGGTGCAGTGCTTACCGGTGAAGTGAAGGATGTACTCTTGTTAGATGTTACTCCGCTCAGTCTGGGTATCGAAACCATGGGTGGTGTAATGACAACCATGATTGCTGCTAACACGACCATTCCTACCAAGAAAACAGAAATATACTCTACCGCCAGCGATAACCAGCCCGGTGTGCAGATCCATGTGCTGCAAGGTGAGCGCCCAATGGCCAATCAAAACAAGAGCTTAGGAATGTTCAACTTAGATGGTATTCCCCCGGCACCCCGTGGTGTACCTCAGATCGAAGTTACTTTTGATATCGATGCCAATGGTTTGCTCAATGTAAGTGCCAAAGACAAGGGTACCGGTAAGGAGCAAAAAATCAGAATTGAAGCGGGTAGCGGATTGAGCAAGGAAGAGATTGAGAAGATGAAAGCCGAAGCTAAAGCAAACGAAGCTACTGATAAACTCGCCCGTGAAAAAGTCGAGAAACTCAACCAGGCAGATGGTCTGATCTTCCAGACTGAAAAACAATTCAAGGAGTTCGGGGATAAGATTCCTGCAGACAAAAAGGGTGCGATTGAAACAGCCCTGAATAAACTGAAAGAGGCACACAAGAACCAGGATATTCCCGCAGTGGATGCTGCTATGGCTGAAATGAATACAGCATGGACAGCTGCCAGCGAAGATATCTACAAGGCCCAGCAGGCCGCGGGCGCAGATGCTCAGGCGTCTGGTGCCAACACAGGTGGTGCTAATCAGTCCCAGTCCGGTGGAGAAACTGTTACCGATGCTGAATTTGAAGAAGTAAAGTAATCAGAGATTCGAATGATAAGTAAAATGCCCGGTGAAAACCGGGCATTTTTTTTAGGGCTTTACTCATTTTTGCCCAAAAAAAACGTCCACCATCGGCGGACGTTTTTTAATATAGGTGTAACTAATTATGCAACTGATCGACGAATGATGTTCAGTGCGGCACCTGCCTTGAACCACTCAATCTGTTGTTGATTGTAGGTATGGTTGGCTGAGATGGTATGACTGCTGCCGTCAGCGTGGGTGAATACCAACTGCAGTGGCTTGCCGGGCGCAAATTCAGTCAGGCCATTGATCTCAATGGTATCATCTTCCTGTATCAGGTCATAGTCTGCTTTGTTCGCAAAAGTAAGTGCCAGCATTCCCTGCTTTTTCAGGTTGGTTTCATGGATTCGGGCGAAAGATTTTACCAGGATGGCACGAACACCGAGGAAGCGGGGCTCCATGGCGGCATGCTCACGTGAACTTCCCTCTCCGTAGTTTTCATCCCCTACTACGATGGTTCCGACACCGGCAGCTTTATAGGCACGCTGGGTGGCAGGAACAGCACCATATTCTCCTGTGAGCTGGTTCTTAACTGAATCGGTTTTGTCATTGAAGAAGTTAACGGCACCAATTAGTAGGTTATTACTGATATTATCAAGGTGTCCGCGGAACTTCAGCCAGGGGCCAGCCATACTGATGTGGTCAGTGGTACATTTGCCTTTGGCTTTGATTAATAATTTCAAACCTTTCAGGTCAGTGCCTTCCCAGGCAGGGAAGGGAGCCAATAGCTGAAGTCTCTTGCTGTTAGGATCTACCACAACATTCACACTGCTGCCATCTTGAGCAGGTGCCTGGTATCCGGCATCTTCCACGGCAAAACCACGGGGCGGCAATTCTTGTCCGCCGGGTTCATCGAGTTTCACCTGTTCGCCCTTATCATTGGTAAGGGTATCGGTGATGGGATTGAAAGTAAGATCACCGGCAATGGCGAGGGCCGTTACGAGTTCAGGTGAACCAACAAATGCCAGTGTATTCGGATTACCATCTGCGCGTTTGGCAAAGTTTCTGTTGAAGCTATGTACGATGGTATTGCGTTCTTTTTTCTCTGCACCCACGCGATCCCACATGCCGATGCAGGGTCCGCAGGCATTGGCAAATACGCGGGCTCCTATCGAATCGAAAACTTCCAGGAAGCCATCGCGCTCTACTGTATAGCGAACCTGTTCTGATCCCGGTGTAATGGTGAACTCACTTTTCAGGGTTAGTCCTTTCTCTTTCACCTGGCGTGCGAGACTAACAGAACGGCTGATGTCTTCATACGAACTGTTGGTACAACTTCCGATCAGACCTACTTCAATTTTGGCAGGCCAACCATTTGCGGCAACTGCCTCCTTCATTTTAGAGAGAGGGGTTGCCAGATCGGGGGTAAAGGGTCCGTTGAGATGTGGCTCCAGTTCACTCAGGTTGATCTCAATTATCTGGTCGAAATATTTTTCCGGCTCAGCATATACTTCCGGATCACCGTTCAGGTGAACAGCAATGGCATCTGCCATTTGAGCCACTTCCTCCCGGCCGGTGGCACGGAGGTAGCGACCCATGCTTTCATCATATCCGAAAGTAGAAGTGGTAGCACCGATTTCAGCGCCCATGTTGCAGATAGTTCCTTTACCTGTACAACTCATGCTGCGGGCACCTTCACCGAAATATTCTACGATGGCTCCGGTACCACCTTTTACAGTAAGTATGCCGGCTACTTTCAGGATTACATCTTTGGGGGCGGTCCATCCACTCAGTTTTCCGGTAAGCTTCACCCCTATTAGTTTGGGCCATTTGAGTTCCCAGGGAAGACCTGCCATCACATCGCAGGCATCGGCACCGCCAACACCAATGGCAATCATGCCAAGTCCACCTGCATTGACAGTATGCGAATCGGTTCCGATCATCATACCTCCCGGGAAAGCATAGTTTTCCAACACCACCTGGTGAATGATTCCGGCGCCCGGCTTCCAGAAGCCAATACCATATTTATTGGAAACTGAAGCTAGGAAATCATAAACTTCCTTGCTTTCTTCATTGGCTACTTTCAGGTCAGCAGCTGCTTCAACCTTGGCAGTGATCAGGTGGTCGCAATGTACGGTAGAGGGAACGGCAACCGAGGGGCGGCCGGCTTGCATGAATTGCAACAGGGCCATTTGGGCAGTTGCATCCTGCATGGCTACACGGTCGGGTGCAAAATCCACATAATTTTTACCCCGTTCAAAAGCCTGATCGGGATGAAGGTGAGCAAATAAAATCTTTTCACTTAGGGTCAGCGGTCGACCCAACAGTTTTCTGGCCGCTTCCACTCTTTCAGGAAAGCTGGCATAGACCTGTCTGATCATTCCAATGTCGAAAGCCATAATATTAATTTTGCAGGTGTAAAATATTCATTGAAAGCACCCGAGGCAAGGTATTACGACGGGCGCTGCGAAATTACCAAAAAGCTGAGACGGAGGAAAACTCTTTTTCGTTAAAATGGTTAAATTTGCAGATATCAGCAATCAATTTCCTTTATGCAAAAGATTAGGGATTACATCGAATTCAATGTATTCGGCGTTTGTACTGTGCTAGGGGAACGTTTTGGTATTGCAAGCTCCCGAATTCGCCTTTGGTTTATCTACATTAGTTTCCTCACCTTTGGCTCCCCTGTAATTATTTATATGGTAATGGCATTCTGGATTAACATGCGCCAGTACATATCTTATGGCAGGCGCAATCCGCTCCGGTATTAGGAAGGGGTTACAATGCTTTTCTGATTCTCACCAGTTGTTCCAGCAGGGAAGGTAATTGCTCGAGAGCGAGCATGTTGGCTCCATCACTTTTTGCCGCAGAAGGATTGGGATGGGTTTCAATGAAGAGACCATCTGCGCCAGCTGCTATGGCTGCTTTGGCAATAGTACCGATTAACTGTGGGTTGCCGCCGGTTACACCGGTGGATTGATTCGGTTGTTGGAGGGAATGCGTACAATCCATAATTACAGGTACCCCATGGGTTTGCATCCAGGGGATATTGCGGTAATCAACTACCAGGTCCTGGTATCCGAAGGTATTGCCTCTTTCAGTTAACATAACCTTGGCGTTGCCCGCTTGTTGAATTTTTTCTACGGCAAATTTCATGGAGGGACCGCTGAGGAATTGTCCTTTTTTCACATTCACTATTTTACCGGTGGCGGCAGCGGCTTGCAGCAGTTCTGTCTGGCGACAGAGGAAGGCCGGAATTTGAAGGATATCTATATAGGGTGCGGCAAGGGCGGCTTCCTCAGCAGCATGAATGTCGGATGTAGTGGGAAGTCCGAATATTTCTCCCGCCTTTTTAATCAGTTGCAGCGCTTTTTCATCACCGATGCCCGTGAAGGAACCTGCACTGGTACGATTGGCTTTCCGGTAGCTGGATTTAAATACACAGGGAATGCCTGTTTCTTTCCCCAGGACAGATAATTTTTCAGCAACTTCCATCACCAGTTCTTCCGATTCAACGACACA